>NZ_MIBT01000034.1:0-52250 GCF_001829605.1 Sulfuricurvum sp. RIFCSPLOWO2_12_FULL_43_24
TAAACCGAACAAAAAATATTATGACCCTCGTAAATGGCTTCGCGACGGGCAAAAAACATTGGTTAATCGTGTGAAAGCAGCGTTTGAAGATTTGAACGCAATAGACAGAAATTAATTCGGTTCCCATCTCGTCATCCCGTACTTGATACGGGATCCATCTTTTGTATTTAATCAGTGCAACCTAAAAAGTGAAGATTGAATACCTGACCCCCATTTACTCCTTTTTTTTACTCACTCTATTTCATCGCACACATTCCATATTCCACATCTACCACATACTCCTCCATCCCCCAGTCGTTATGGGTGACGATTTTGATCTCCTCATCTCCTTTTGATGCTTTGTGGATAAAAAGCGGCGGTGGCCAACCATTGCCTGAATATTCTGTGTAGATTTTCTCTACCTCATAACCTCTTTCTGTAAAGCTATCGACTAGCTTTTGGCAATCTTCATCATCGGTAAATTCATATCTTTTTGAGTGGTCAAATTTTTTATTGATAAAAAGGGTATTAAGATGGCTGACCAACTCATCGCCATAAGCAAAAAATCTCTCCTTATCCTCTTTATCCATCAAATTAAAATGTTCTCTAGTCAAAATCGTAAATCCACCACTCCAAAATCCTACACCACTAATAAAAAAACACTCCTCATTTTCTCTAAACGCTATGGGTTCATCTTTTTTTGCATGATAGACTTCTACCCAATTTGGGCTATGTAGCCTTGAAATCTCCCCATTTTCCCTTATTGTGTCAGTCTCTTTAGTCGTATAAATATATTTATCATCAAAACTTGAGCTTAGGACTAGATTTTCCTTATCAAGTGATTTGGAGATAAAGACTCCACTTAACTCATTAGAAGTGATACTTAAACCAACTCGCACTCCATCGCTATCAGGCTCAAAGCTTAATCTATAATTTTTGAGTTTGCCATCTTTAGTATGGGCTGATATGGTGATCTCTTGACACTGTGCATCTGGCTCGTAGTGATAGAGTAGATTATAACTTGTATCGTGGATATAGGCTATCTCATCTAGTAGTGCATGAGGCTCTTTTGTGTAGATAGTTTCAGTGCTATCATAAATCAAATCCTGTGCATCAAATATCGTTTGCGGAAGTTCCACATCTGCAAATCTAAAAGAACACTCCCTAATCGTCAAATCCGAGTTTGGATATGAACAAGTTGTGAGTGTGAGATATTGGGTAGTGCCATTTTTGAGATATTTTATCTCTGTATAACCAGCTAGAGTCGATATAATTAGCACTTTTGATGTTGTGAGGCGATTTAGTAATTCGCTATAAAGCCCTTTGCTTATTAGTTTATCCATGGCTTTTTAAAGCTCCATTATCGTTTTTTTCAGGCATTTTGAAATCAGGTAAAGCATTTAAATCTCTAATAATTTGTTCCCGCTCTCCTGAGAAGGAGCACTTCTTCTGTCACTCTATCCGTACGAGTACTTGTATGCGTTCCCACTCGGAGAGTGGGAACGAGGGATAATTATTTTGTATTTTTTAACATGATATAAGGATTATAGCAAGATGAGGTTTGATTTACAAATCTTTTGTTATCTGCCGTGATTAGTATTTTAGCAGTGGGTAAAAGGTGAATAGGAAGATGGATTCCGTGTCAAGCACGGAATGACGGGAAAATAGAAATATGAAGATTATTTTGTGTAGGTGATTTTCGCTTTTTCGCGAAGTGAAGACATTTTTTTCTCCATCGTCGCTTTAAACTTATCCATTTTCAAACGCTGCTCAATGAAGTTTTTCACATCATCAAACCCGAGTTTTTTCGCCGCTTTTTTATCTTCGACATAAATAACATGATAGCCAAACTGACTTTGTACCGGAGTAGAAGAGATTGTCCCCTCTTTCATCGCGAAAGCTGCATCGTTAAATGACGGTACCATTTGCCCGCGTGGGAAGTAACCGAGGTCACCCCCTTTTGCCGCACTCGGTCCGGTTGATTTGGATTTTGCTTGAGTGATGAACTCAGTTTTGAGTTTCTCCCCACTGAGGGCTTTCATACTTTTGATAATCGATTGTGCTTCCGCTTCGCTTTTCACCAAAATATGACGAGCACGGATTTTTTCTTTGTCCACAAATTCTTCCGGGTTTGCATCAAAATAGGCTTTTACCTCTTTGGCATCCACTTTAATTGCTTCAAACTGCTGTTGTTCCCATACTTTTGCTGCGAGCTGAATTTTTAGACGATCAACCAGTTTTTCCAATTCTTGTTTGTACTCTTTCGAATCCAATACTCCGGTTCGTTTTGCATCATCGTAGACAAGTTCTTGTGCAATCATTCCTTCGATAATTCGTTGGCGCAATTCATTTTGTTTATCGGCAGGCAAAGAATCAAAACGACCCTGAGTCCCCTCCATCAATACTTTATTCACTTCTTCAGAGGTAATTTCATCTCCGTTAACGGTTGCTAAAACAGCGGCTGATACACTCGTCGCGCTCAACAATAAACCCAAAATCCAAGCGGCATAATATCGCTTCATTGCTATCCTTGTGTTTTCCCTATTTTTCAAAGGGATTTGATTTCGGCATTATAATACATTTGCAAGTATAGTACGCAAAAAATAATCAATATTAAACGATGTTGCTTTGTCGTTTTTGTTGAGCAATTTTTAAATAACGGTCTATGGTCTGTAAAAGAAAATGTTTATCGATCGGTTTGGCTAAGTGGGCATCCAATCCTGCCGCAACAATCCGTTCACGATCACCGAACAATGCATGGGCGGTTAAGGCGATAACCGGCACAAACCCTCGGGAATCTCGTTTATCAATCTCTTTGATAAGACGGTTTGCCATCAACCCGTCCATAACCGGCATATCGATATCCATCAATACCAGATCAAAATGTTCTTTGAGATAACTATCAACCGCTTTCTGTCCATTATCTACCGCAACCACACGGAAATGTTCTTGAAGCAAAATAGTTTCAAGCAATTTAAGGTTGATAAGATTATCCTCTGCCACTAAGATTTTAATATTTTCGGCTTTCGGGACACTTTGCGCCTCAGGCGAGCGGGAAATATACTCTTTTGGCATCCGGTTCCAGATAACGGCTAACGTTTTATGCAACGAACTCGGAAGTATCGGTAAGGTGACGATGGAAGAGACCGAATCGATTAATGTATCCGCATGCTCTCCGTAATCAAGTTTCATGATCGGCACAACCCCTAACGTCGGATAGGTTGCATTGATCGCATCGATTTGCGATTTCGAAATATGCGAAACATCCATAAAGAGGACATCACTCTCATTCAAGGTTGTGGTAATAAGATCGTGGATCACTTTGGTCCGAACATCGAACAATTCAAGATATTTCAGTAACAATGCACCTTGCGTAGAGACTTGGAGGCCTTCAGTATAGATACACGCACGTGTTCCTGTCACAAAATCGAATGTCCCCTCTTCGTTGAGCTGATGGGTTACCCGAAATGAGAATCGTGAACCCTTGCCGCTTTGCGATGCGAGCATCAAATGCGAATCCATCATATCCACGTATTTATGACTCAAGCTCAAACCGATCCCAAGTCCGTCTTTACCGCGACGCTGATTATCCCAAGCCGAAGCAAACGGGCGAAGAAGCGTTTTCATTTTCTCTTGTTCAATACCGCACCCCGTATCACTTACCGCGTATTCAACTTCAACGAAATTCCCTTCCTCTTTAACAATGAGGATTTCAACAAGGACACGTCCCCCATCAGCGGTAAATTTAATACCGTTTTGGATGAGATTACGCATAATGGAGAGGATCTTATCCTGATCCCCGATCATTGTTTTTGGCAAATGGGGATCAATCAAGAACATCAATCCGATCTCTTTGGATAAGGCAAGATCGCAAAATTGTTGTGAAAAGCTCTCGTACACTTCAAGAGGGTTGAATAATGCCAGATTGGTATGAACGCTTCCACTCTCTACTTGCATCATCTCCAAAAGATTTTCAATATTGCGCATCATCGATTGAGCACTTCGGCTTGTCATGTCCACATACTCTTGCTGCCATGAGCTTAAGGGAGAGTTTTTCAAAAGATCGCTAAAGCCGATAATAGCATTCATCGGGGTACGAAATTCATGTGAGATATTGGTCAAAAATTTCTTTTTGAACTGTTCAAAATAACGCTCAGCCGCACGAGCCCGTTCAATAATCGATATATCTCGAAAAACCACTCCGACAATCGAAATATTTTCCAGTAAAAGCACCTCTGATTTTACCGAAACATCATAACTGATGTCACCGACACCAATTTTTCCTCGATAATCTCCCGATTTTGAGAGAAGATAGGAGAGGTCCACCCCCTGAGGATCAAACCATGTTGATATAGGGGCAATATCTTCCAATGCTTTGACATTAAGCAGTTCTATCAATAACTCATTGGAACCGAGCAGACTCCCAGAGAGATCGGTATAAACCATCGGATCAGAATGTAAATGGGAACATGACGTGAGCAACCCTATCAGATGGGCATTTTCTTGTTCAAAACCTTGGATATAGACCATAGTATCTGCTCCTTATACTTTAACGTGCAAATATTTGTGAAGAACATATTCGAGTTTTTCTCGGGTAAGAGGTTTAGAAAGATAATCATCCAATCCTCGTCCTAAAATATACTCTCGATCCCCTTCCATCGCCAATGCCGTCAACGCAATAATCGGCATACGTCCAACCCGTGCAGGGCCCTCTTCGGCTTTAATCTCTTGGGTTGCCAAGATACCGTCTTTAATCGGCATATCAATATCCATAAAGACAATATCGAATGTATGCTCGCGACATGTTTCAACCGCTTCATCTCCATTGGAAACGGCAATAACGTTAATACCGTACTCTTTGAGCAACAATTTTATCAAACGTTGATTAATCAGATTGTCTTCAACAACCAAAGCACTAACCCCTCGTTGAATCTGCGGAGCCATTACCGGTGCTTCTTTCGTAATACCAAAAACGTTAATCAAATGATCCAACAAAGAGGTAGGCAGAAGCGGTTTGGAGAGCGGGATATCGATAACATGGAGCATTTTTGCCTGAAACCGTTCATGCTCATCTAAAAGAAGAACGGTTTTACACTCCCGCTTCATTCTTGATAGACTCATTGTCCAATCACTTTTTTCCTGAGACGCAATCAAATAGACAACTTCCGCATTTTCAAAAATCGTTTCATCGATCATTTGCGTTTTCGTAACACTTACGCCGAAACTGCGTAAATAGTTCGTGAGATGGTTGGCGTCATCAAGCCGCTTTTCATCGATCAATGCAACCTTAACACTGTGGGCATTGATCATCTGCATTGCATGATCGGATGAGCCTTCCAACGTCAGAGCAAAGCTAAACGAAGAACCTTTCCCCTCATCACTGGTAATTTTAAGTTCTCCCCCCATCAAGGATATCAATCCATGGGAAAGACTTAACCCAACCCCTAAACGGTTGTCGGCATGATCCCCCGATACAAAGGGGCGAGTAATATTGTTCATCTCTGCTTTACTGATCCCCTTACCGGTGTCTTTGACACTAAATCCGATATTACAGGTCCCTGTCGTATTACGTTTGAGCAATTTTACCTCAACCGTAATACGTCCGCCGATTTGGGTGAATTTCAATGCATTATTAAAGAGATTATTGATAACTTGTTTGATTTTACGGATGTCACCGGTAACGTAGGTAGGTAGTTTAGGATCAATAAAACATAAAATTCCGACCCCTTTGTCGCCTCCCATTGAAACGGCTCCGCGAGCGAGTTCTTCCATCTCAGCCACAATGTTAAATTCAGATTTACTCACATTTAATCGGCCGTTTTGCATTTGGGCCAAATCGAGAAGATTTTCGATATTGGACATCAGATTACGCGCCGATCCTTGAACCGAATGGATGTATTCGAGCTGAGTATCGCTAGGAGACGTTTTTGAAAGGAGTTCGACAAAACCTAAAATACCGTTCATCGGGGTCCGAAATTCATGTCCGATATTGGCGAGAAATTTACTTTTAAGCTGTTCAACCTTAACCACTTCGGCTTTTAGGTCTACAAGATTGCTTTGATCTTCCAACCGAAGCAGATAGAGATCGGTTCCCCCCTCTTGTATCAAAGTCGAGGTTGCCGACATCGCATGCATTTTTCCTGCCGTATCGACAATCCCCAACCCGTATCCTTTCGGGAAATGGGTACGCAGATAATCCAACCAGCTTTTATCGTATTCGGTAAAAACTTCTTCATCTTCATGGTCGAAAAGCTCGCGGATACTCTCATGATTATGCCGCAATTCCTCGATATTATGAACCGGTACTAAATCAAAAAAAGCTTTATTTGCTCCGATCCACCCGCTCTCTTTCGTAAAAAAAAGCAATGGATCCGTATCCGTATCCAGTACTTTGTAAAAAAGCTCTTTGTTAATATTTTGCTCTGCGTCTTGGGCAAAGCGGTTCTCATCTTTACTAAAAAGTTTTTGAATCATACTGAACAATCCCAAAATCATCTCCTGCATTAATTTTGATTGAAATCGTTTATTGTAACACAAAAACTTCACACTCCTGTTTTTTTTTCACCTCATGTTACAATACGCTCAAAAAACGGACTGAACGGGATGAAGAAAGCGACCAAAAAAGAGATTGAAGCGATTAAAGAGGCTTTTTTAGAACGTTATTCTGATGCCGTCACGGAACTCAGTTACTCCAATGTGTATGAATTGGTCATTGCGGTTGCCCTCTCCGCTCAATGCACCGATAAACGGGTTAATCTCATTACTCCCGCTTTATTTGAAACCTACCCGACACCTGAGGCACTTGCTAATGCCGATGTTGAGAATGTAAAACGTATCATTCAAAGCTGCTCATTTTTTAACAACAAGGCAATCAATCTCATCGCAATGGCCAAAAGAGTCGTCGACGTGTACGGAGGGAAAATTCCACTGGATGAAAAAGAGCTGGTAACTCTCGCCGGTGTGGGACAAAAAACGGCGCACGTTGTCCTCATCGAGTATACACAAGCCAACCTTATGGCAGTCGATACCCATGTTTTTCGTGTCAGCCACCGGTTGGGATTAAGCGATGATCTAAGTGCCATCGCTACCGAAGAGACCTTGGTAAAAAAGTTTAAAACCAATCTCCATCAACTTCATCAAGGGCTGGTACTCTTTGGCCGTTACATCTGTACCGCCAAAAACCCCAAATGTGAAAGTGAGTGTTTTTTGTCAGAGTTTTGCAAAAGCAAGGATGGATTTAAACCCCGATGAGATACAATAACCCCATGAAAAAACACTATGTATTGCTTTTATTGCCGATGATGTTCGCAGGATGTTTTAATGATCGCGGTATCAGTCTGCGCTATTACAACGACTGCGAAGAGTATTATGATGCCCAAGGGTACTATCATAAACAATGCGATAAAAATCTCGTCGATTATAAAGAGGTCCAAGAGGCACTTCAACCGGCGCAAAAGCCAACCGGCGGTAGCGTAAGATAGAAGTTATTTAATCGCGATAAACGTTGCGAAATTTGCCCATCTGAAAAGAACTTCACAGGTTTTAAAACCGTTATTCTTCGCCATCTGAATATTTTCATTCATCGTATAAGGGATGAGAACGTTTTCGAGCGCTTCACGCTTTTGTACAATCTCATACTCACTGTATCCTTGCACTTTTTTAAAATCATAATAGCAATCGATCAGCTCTTTGTTTAATTTCGGATCTTCACTCACTACTTTTTCACTGAAAATAAAAACACCGCCCTCGTTCAATGTATCACTGATGGTACGCACCAATGAGTCTCGAACCATCGGCCGGATAAACTGCAATGTGTAATTGCTGATGATAACTTGGGCTTTTTCATAAGGAAATTGGAGAATATCGCCCTCATAAAGTTCGACTGACGAACCGTATACTTCGATTTTTTTACGGGCATGGGTAATCATCGCAGCAGAATTATCAATTCCGACAAGGCGAATATCTTCCCTTTTCCCGATAGAGCGTTCAATCTCCAGTAACAAGGATGCAGTGGAACACCCCAAATCATAGACAATCCCCCCTGAAGCAAGAGCATTCATGGCAAAATGACGGGTTAGTGCCTGTGACTCTTTATAAAAAGGGACAGATCGAAGAAGCATATCATCAAATACGGCTGCCACTTCAGCATCAAATTCAAACTGTTTTGAGATGGGTTTGGTAAATACGGTATCGGTTTTCATAAAGGGTATTGTAGCGTAAAGGGGGAGTGTTTTGAGGGGCAACTGGTGTGACGAAACAAACGCTTAGGCCCCTCATACGATAAAAAGCAATTTTTAGTCCATTATTTTCGTATGAACCTAAAAACTAAAACAAGGTAGAGATTCTACTCTCCTCACTTTTTTTGCTTTTGATCGGGTGCGACTTCGTCTCTCCGAAAAAAGTAATCTCATTTTCACGTAAAATTCGGATAATATTGGTTGTCCCCGGCGTTCCTATCGGATATCCTGCCGTAAAAATATAGGTTTGGCTTTTATCGATGATACTCCGGTTCAAACCGCTTTGAATAATATCGCTCAACATCTCTTCAATACGCCCTTTTTTGATGAGATACGCAGGCACGACACCCCATACAATCGTCAGTAAACGGGCAACTCTCTCTTCATGTGTTGCAGCATAAATCGTCATTCGAGGGCGGTAGCGGGAGAGTTTTTTCGCCGATGAACCCGATGTTGTCATCGCGATGATCCCCTCTGCGCTCAGCGAATCACCCAAGCGCACCGCCGATTCATTGACCACATCCATCGAATCATCATACCCAAAGTCAAATTTTCCGAACGGATAAATCTCCTCAATCGCTTGAATCGTATTGACCATCGTTTCGACGACCAAAACCGGATTATGTCCGATTGCACTCTCCTCAGAGAGCATCACGGCATCCGTTCCATCGAGCACCGCATTGGCGACATCACTGATCTCTGCCCGCGTCGCTATATCTTTTTCGGTCATCGATAACAACATCTGTGTTGCGGTAATAACCGGTTTAGAGTGTTCATTCGCTTTATCGATCAGCATTTTTTGAATGGTAGGGACACGGTAATAGGGAACCTCAATCCCCAAATCTCCCCGCGCGACCATTATTCCATCCGCCTGACGCAAAATTTCATCGATATTTTCAACCGCATCGAATTTTTCGATTTTTGCAAAAAGCTGAACCTCTCCGCCGCAAGAGCGGACAACTTCACGCGCCTTGATCATATCTTCGGCATTTTGAACAAACGAAATGGCCATAAAATCGACGTTATTAGCCACCCCCCATGCTATATCCGCTTTGTCTTTTTCAGTCAAAATTTCGATACCGAGTCGTGTATTGGGAAAATTAAGCCCTTTGTTGGAAGAAAGTTTCCCTTTGTTTTCGATTTTAGTCTGAACGCATTCGCCGTTTATCCCGACGATACGGGCACGAATGTTCCCATCGTGCAAATATACGGCATCATCCACATTGAGCATACGGAGAATATCGCTCTTGTTAATGGAAAGGCGGTAATGATGTGCTCCAACTTTCATCCCCGTACAAGGTTCATACTGAAAATCGAGCCGATCGCCGCTCTCAAAATAAAAATCTTCATTGAGCATACCGACACGGATCTTCGGCCCGCTGATATCTTGCAGCACCCCGACAAGCAAACCGGTTTCACGCATTGCGGTGCGAATATTGCTGAGTACTTTTGAATGATATTCATGGGTTCCATGCGAAAAATTGAGACGAAAAACGTTCACACCCGCTTTAATTAAAGCGGTGAGAGTTTCAACACTATCCGAAGCCGGTCCGACTGTTGCTAAAATTTTGGTCCGTTTTTGCATGAAAATCGCCTCATTTTATTTTCGGCAATCTTAACACATTTTCAAACCATTCTAACAACTCAAAGGGTGATGTTTTGAGCAATCTTTAGGAAATTTAGACTACAATGAGATTATCTAAGCACGATGGATTAACTATGAATAAAAGAGCGATCGATACCGATATTGTCCTTATCGATATTATTGATTTCTCTCGCCTCTCGATGGATGAGCAGCTCGAAATCATCTCCTATCTCTCTCTTACCTATAAAAAGATGATTGAAAAAATGGTCAAAATCTCCGGTATCCCTATGGAGAAGATGCTGCAAGGGATCATCCCCACCGGAGACGGTTTTTACTGCATTCTACACCCGAGGCTCAAAGGATTCGGTCCGATTTTAGGACTCTCTTTTATCCATTTTTCCGATTTTATCGCGAAAGAGTACCCGTATTTCAAAGGGATTCGTGTGGCGGTTCACACCGGTAAAGTACACCGTTTTGAAGACATTTTAGGGCATGAAAATTTTGTGGGGGATGGGTTGAATGAGTGTTCCCGCTACATTGAAATTAAAAATCTGATCATCAGTACCGTCATCATCTCCGATCGCGCTTATGAAATATTGCAAGAGTTTTTGCATCTTCATAATGATTTTCGCAAACTTTTGGAAACATGCGAATTTCGCCACAGTTCGCTCCATACCTTTCAAGACAAACACAATATTACCCGCAACGGCTATCTGATTTGGATGCGTAAAGGGGCAATCATACCGCCGCCTCAAATCAACTTGGCTCCTCCTGCGAAAAAACGGTAATCCTCTGCAATGATTTTTTTGGTAAGATAATACAATCAATAAAGGACTAATCTCCCGCATCGCGAACGATGCGGGTAGCTTTAGGGGGTTGTAGGGAGATTTGTCCCTGCCACTTTATGGGCTATGCCCAGAAAGTGCTTAACATCAAAAAAGGAATATGTGTGCGTTTTACGATTGATGAATATGCCAAGACATTCAAAATGTCCAAAGAGATGATCCAAAATAAACTCCGAACCAAACGGCTCAACTATATCATTGAGGGAGGAGTGACCTACATCATCGTCCCCCGAAGTTCACTGGATGAGGAGAAGCGTCAAGAAATCGCCCAAAGTACAAAGCCATCACCGGCACCGGCTCCCCAAAAAACAACGGTGGGGATGATTATCGCCCTCTATCAAAAAGAGAATCAACAGCTCAAACTCAAAATTAAAGAGCTTGAAGCCAAAGTTGATCGCTTAGTGAATGATAAAGAGCAAATGCTGATCGCTGAGCGCGAACGGATTGAAGAGATCTATACGGCAAAAGATGAACAACTGAAAAACCTTTTGGAAGTGATCAACACCAAACTGCTCCTTTCCCACAGCAATGCCGTCCATGATGTTGATATCAGTACCCCCTCACCTGCATCCCCGACACTTCCTAACGGGCTAATCGAACTCAAACGCTACCTCAAATTTATCGGTATGGGCTCGGAAGAGCGCAAAGCAGTCAAACGCCGATTTGAACTTGCTTTCGGCTCAGACATACGCATTATTCAAAAAGAGGGAGAATTTTACGTCGATCTCTCCAAATACGATTACACCGATTTCCTTTAATCCTGATGTTATACGCTTTCTGGGCATAGCCCATAAAGTGGCAGGGACAAATCTCCCTAAAACCCCCTAAAGCCACCCACATCTTCCGGATGTGGGAGAATTCAATACCTTCCATGCACTTTTTCTCCCGATCAACCTTTTTTTAAATACTAGCTCATTCTCGTATCCCATTTGTTCACATCCATTTTTCATGATTTTCGATCGATATTTTATACGGTTTTTCGTATATATAATACATTTTTATAGATTTTAAAACTGGAATACTAAATGCTATGTAAGCTTATATGTTACTTATATACATATTAACTAATCTTTAGTAATTTTTAACGAATACTATATACGGTTTAATGTTTATTTTAAGAAAAGAATACTACAATGGAGTGATGGAAATGAGCGACCTCTTTAATCTTCTGCACAATGCCATTGAGGCGCAACACAACGGTAAGAAGATTTCCCAAAAAGAGATGGCTTCAACGCTCGGTATTTCCATGCGGACCTATCAGGACTGGAGATTGGGTAATGCCAAACCCCAAGCGGCCAAAGCCGTCTTGAACATGCTGGGAATGCTCGAGGATGATGAGATCATCCGAGTAGTTCGAAAAATAAATAAGTTAGGGGATAAATCATGAGCAGTTTGAGTGAACAAGAACGTATCGGGTTGGAAGATGTCTTTTTATCCATCTCTTCTTCCCAAAATATTATGCAAAGATGGTCCATTTGGGGCAAAAATCTCTCGATCCAATTCGATGCAAAAAAGCTTGCTTCCCCTCTGCTCTTTACCCAGAATCCGAAAACTTGGATAAAAAACGGCCTAAAAAACCACAAAATCACTAAACTATTCAACAAAATACAAAAAAGAAGAAAAATTTAAGCTAAGAGATATTAAAGTATTCGCGGCTAAAACACTTATCCCACACATACCTCGTGTGTATGGGAGGTTTGAGTGTTATTCGCATATCTAAATCAAGGGCAATAAATGAATAAAGCGCAATTCGTAGAGTTGGTTCAAAAAAGCGGTGGTTACAAAACAAAAGTTGAAGCTGAAACAGCTATTAAAGCTTTCACAGAAGCGGTAACTGCAGCTCTTGTTGCGAAAGACGAAGTTTCATTGGTAGGATTCGGAAGTTTCGCATCTTCTCTTCAAAAAGGGAAAAGCGGTAAAGTTCCAGGAACTAGCAAAACGTACAGCACTGCTGATAAAATGGTTCCTAAATTCAAACCAGGCAAAAGTCTTAAAGACAGCGTAGCAGCAGGAAAATAATTCCCTCTCTCGTTTTCGAGGGATTTTTCCCTCACACTTCTCTTCCCCCTCCTCTATCTCATTTACATTGTATCATTGAAAATTCGTTATAATCGTTAGGATAAAAAAACTCTAATAACGATCTTCAGATTATACGAAAAGGTATCCTAAGTGTTCTTCTCTTTTTTAACACGCATTTTTTCGTCAAAACCTAAAGAGCCTATTCTCAATGATCCTGAAGATAATATTCCCCTAAAAATTTTTGTTATTAAAGAAGGGGGGAAATTCTTTCATGACTTTCAACTTTTTCATCAAAACAGCATCACCTCAATCGATACTCTTATTTTTCTCCCCCATTATGGTATCTTTTTTGGCAAAACACTTGAATGGAAGGCCTCTGAACTTGAAAATGCAACCGTAGAGCGCTCTTCAAAGCAGAGCAAACGCACTACCGCAACAAATTTAGAAGGGGTAGAGGCGAAAATACGCTCAAAGCTCGAAGATGTCCTCTCGTTTAATTTTACCCCGGTAGAGCGTTTCATTTGGATGAAACATCTTTCTGAAATAGAATTTGATGCACTGGACCCCTCTTTTCATGAATTGTTACCCAAAGAGCGCATTTTCTTCACGAATGAAACAGTCGAGTCGATTAGAACCAAACTCGATTCCATAGGTGAATATCATTCATCCCCCCTCTCAAGTGTTCAAATTATCGGTGCTTTAGCAACCCATACCTTTATTTTGCCAACCCCTGATTACCCTGCCGGTTCCATTCTATCTCCTCAGCAAAACCATTTTTTGATTTTGCCGCTTCAGGGGACGACAACATTGTACGGAGATTATGGAAGCGGAAAAAGCCTCCTCCTTATCCGTAAAGCGATCCTCATGCTCTTAACCAATCCCGAAGAGAAAATTGTCCTTCTGGCCCCGACGCTTTTGGCATCTGAATTATTGCGTGATGGATTCGTATCTTTGATGTACTACGGTGCGTTAAATATCGATTTGAATCGGATTATTTTTTCTCATCTCCCTGAAGAGTTTGATAACCTAAAAATGTACCAAGATGCCACTGCCATTTTTTGTGATGACAGCTATTTGATGGATGGCCGATTTATCAATGCTCTGAAACAAAAAATGGTTAATAAGATACTCCTCTTTTCATCCATAGCCGAAAATCCAGATTCCCAAACCAATATTCACTTGACCTATGGCTATCGCAACAAACCTTCTCACACAACCCTTACTTGTACCGAGAAAGGGGTTCTTCCGGCCCTCTTATCTGAACTGCGCAAATATAGGGCGAATAAAGGAAAAGGGGTTATTCTCATACTTTCCGATGCTGCCTTTATCCCGCTTTACAAAGAACCGATTGATGAATATTTAGGGATTAATTCTCGTAGTTTAACCGTAAACTTTAGTCTTCAGTACCAAGATATGGAGGGTCTCATCATTACAACGGCCGACTGTCTGAGCGGGGTATCCGGTTCACATGTACTCCTTCTAACTTCGGAAGTTTCTGAAGATTACACCTATCCGCTAAGCCGTGCATCAGAAACAGCGACTATAATCACTTATTCAAATTCCTAACGGAGAATTTTCGATGTCAAAGATTATTAAAAGTGACGAAGAGTGGCGTGCCCTCCTCTCAAACGAAGCCTATCAGGTTGCACGGCAGCATGGAACAGAACGAGCTTTTAGCGGAGAGTATGCTGCGTTCAAAGGGGATGGTATCTATACCTGTGTGTGCTGCGGCACACCTTTATTTGATTCTACCGCTAAATTTGACTCAGGTACAGGATGGCCGAGTTATGACCGTCCTATTACCCCTAATGCCCTCGAAGAAAAACGTGACTCCAGCCATGGTATGGTCCGTGTCGAAGTGCTATGCGCAACATGCGATGCTCATTTGGGGCACGTTTTCCCTGACGGTCCGAGCACTACGGGCTTACGCTATTGTATCAATTCCGTTTGTCTCAACTTTATCCCACGTTCACAGGAGTCTTAATGCGATTACTACTTACCTTATTGTTGGCAGCAACTCTCTCTTTTGCCGCTTCCCACCCGAAAGTTTTACTTCAAACCACACAAGGTGATCTCACCTTGGAACTTTATGAAGACGTAGCCCCAATGGCGGTTGAGAACTTTACAACGCACGTTAAAAACGGCTATTACAACGGTCTCATCTTCCACCGTATCATCAAAAATTTTATGGTTCAAGGGGGCGATCCGACCGGTACCGGTATGGGTGGCGAGTCTGTTTGGAAAAAACCCTTTAAAGACGAATTTAAATCGGGTGTCGTATTTGATAACGCCGGTATTTTAGCGATGGCAAATTCCGGTCCACGCACCAATGGAAGTCAGTTTTTTATCACGACTGCTCCGACACCATGGCTCAACGGATACCACACCATCTTCGGACGTGTCGTATCCGGAATGGATACGCTAGGAAAACTCAATAACGTTCAGACCAACGGTCAACGCAGCGGTGACAAACCGCTCCAACCTCAAAAAATCATTAAAGCTACTTTGCTTCCGTAAAAAACACGCTTCTCACTCAATCTTCAACTTGGCCTCTTTTGAGGCAAAGTCAACCTTCTTAGCAATACATAAAGTGTTCTCAAAGAGACCGGCAGGCATAATGCTGTAATCATTTCGTAATCTTTTGGTAACGGTTTTGTAATAAATTCCTCCCTTGGTTTACAATTTTAATGAATGGAGTATTCATGTTCTCTCGTGACAACCTCTTTTTCGGCGGTGTTTTTGTCCTTATGACCGCTGTTTTTATGGTTTGGGGATTTAATTATCTCGAAAACAACCATACCCTTTTCATCCTTGCTACCCTTTTTGGGATTTTTATGGCATTTAACATTGGCGGAAATGACGTTGCCAACTCGTTTGGTACCAGCGTCGGAGCTAAAACGCTCACCGTCAAACAAGCGTTGATGATTGCAGCCATCTTCGAACTCGGCGGAGCAATGCTCGCCGGTGCCGAAGTTACCAATACGATCCGAAAAGGAATCGTGGATATCTCAGCAATGGATTTCGATCCGATGCTACTCGTTTTTGTCATGATGGGTTCACTCCTCTCAGCGGGAACATGGCTTCTTTACGCAACGTTTAAAGGCTATCCGGTCTCTACAACTCATGCAATTATCGGAGGGATTCTAGGGGGTTCTATCGCTCTTGGATACGCGACTATGGAAGTGGGAGAATCGGTTTTCGGTCTCGTTCACTGGGATCAAGTCACCAAAATTGCTATCAGCTGGGTCGTTTCTCCGATTCTTGGAGGGATAGCTTCGTACGGGATCTATTGGTATCTGAAAAAAAATATCCTTGATTACAATGATAATGTTCAAGCTCATATCGACGATATTAAAGGACAAATTAGCGCATTGAATGCCTCTCACAATGAAGCAACTGCTACTCCGGAAGAGAAAGCGCGTTATGAAGAACAGGTGCATGAGCTGAATCGTCTTAAGAAAAAACAAAACGCATTTTATGCCCTTCGTACCCATGCTCCGATTGTTGCCGCATTCGGTACGGCGATGATTGCGGGAATGCTTCTCTTTAAAGGACTCAAAAATGCCAATTTGGGTCTCAATGATGCCCAAATCTATATGTTATTGGCAGTTCTTTCAACGCTCATGTACGGTGTTGTTTATGCTATCATCAAAGTAATGCACAAAGACACACCGCACAAAGCGACCATGCGTGTTTTCAGCATGCTCCAAGTTCTCACCGCATCCTCGTTTGCCTTCAGTCACGGGGCAAATGATATCGCAAATGCAATCGGGCCGTTTGCCGCAATCATCGATATATTAGCCACAGGTCAAATTAATGCCGAATCACCGGTCCCTTTTATTGCCATGGCAACCTTCGGTGTTGCATTAGTAGCAGGACTCTGGTTTATCGGTAAAGAGGTTATCGACACCGTCGGAAGCCGCATTACCGAAATCTTCCCGGTCACCGGCTTTGCCGCAGAGCTCGGAGCAACGTTGGTTATCTTATTTGCAACCGTTTTAGGAATTCCAGTCTCTTCAACCCATATTCTTGTTGGAGCGGTCATCGGTATCGGTATGCTCAATCGTGATGCTAACTGGAAATTGATGAAACCGATCGCAATGGCGTGGGTTATTACACTCCCTGTTGCCGGTATTTTAGCTGCAATCTTTTTCTTTATCCTCAAAGTGGTATTTGGCTACTAAGCCAAATACTTCTCAATTAACTCTTCTCTACTTCGTCTCTTACTTTACATACATTCCACTGATGTTGAACGACAAGTGCAAAGTAAATCAAGAGACTTTTCCATCATTCAACGGCTGATTCATTCTTTACAAACCATAATGTTGCACACGGTTCAGCATCGTAAATTGTATCTTAGATCCCGTATCAAGTACGGGATGACGGAGAAAGAAATCTAGAATAAATTATTTTTGAAGTTTGCTCAGCGCATCGAGGATATTATTTTGTTTCGTTTTATCAAGCGGTGTTTCATTGGAAACAAACATGTAAAACTCTACTCGTCTGTTTTTCGCACGATTTTTTTCATTAGTATTCTCAGCAAGAGGTTTGGCTGAGCCAAAACCTGCTGTCGAGAGGCGTTCAGCACTTACACCGTTACGGATCAGTTCACGCATCACCGTCTCAGCTCTCTTGCTGGAGAGTTCAATATTGTCCCGATAAGGAGAACCTTGCGGGAGAGGCTGATTATCAGTATACCCTCGCACCGAAATATCAACACTTTCTGGAAGGGTATCGATGATTAATGCAACCCGTCGAATAAACAAATGCATCTCTTCATCATCGATTGTGGCATTGGCTCCGCTAAAAGGGATAGAAGCAGGAAGCTTTAACAACACACCGTCCATCATCTGATCAAGTGGCCCTTCTCCACCGCCCATTGATATATTCTTCAACTCTTGCTGGATTTTGCTGACAGAATCCAAAACCTCTTCTTGTTTGCTCTCCTCTCCCATCAAGACAGCCCCGCCCTGCTCCGTCAGTGCCTTACCGCTTGGGTTTCCACTCGCATCAGGATCAGGGTTTTTACTATCAGGAACCATCTCTTGGACAGGATTGATACGCTCAGCGACCGGTGCATAATCGTAAATTTTAACGAACTCTTCTTTGACCGCTTTGAGTTTCTCTTTATTAACCGACGCGATAGCGTACAAGGCGATGAAAAGTGCGAGGAGAAGACTGAAAAAGTCGGCGGTGGGAACTGCCCACTTTTCACATGCTTCACACGTTGGACACTTTTTAGCTTTCTTTTTTGACATTTAAGCGTCCATCAGTTAAATTGGCTGTGCTTTTCTTCAGCAGGAGAAAGGTAGTTTAGTAATTTAGCTTCAAGAGTACGAGGGTTATCACCGTGAATGATTCCGACAATTCCTTCTAACATCAATTTTTGCTCTTTTACTATATGGTGCGATTTCGCGATCATTTTTCTCCCCCATGGTCCTAACATTACATAGGAAGAGAAAATACCCGTAACCGTTGCCGTAAATGCCCCAGCGATACCTTTTGCCATTTCTGCGGGGTTATCGAGTTTTTGAAGCGCAAGAATAAGTCCTAAAACCGCCCCGATAAGTCCCATAACGGGAGATGTTTCCCCTGCAAGAATCCAATAATGTCCGCAACTGTGATAGTAATGTTCTGTCTCTTCGATCACCAATTCTAACGTTTCTACGATGGTATCGACCTCATTACCGTCAACCGCCATACTAAGACCCTGCTTCAGAAACTCATTGTCGATCTGAGCTACTTTTTGCTCCAAAGATAAAAGACCGTCTCGACGTGCAAGTGTTGATAATTCGATAATCTCTTTTATTCTCGCGTGTAAATCAACCGAACTATTTTTGAATACGATAGGACCAAGATTTTTAAAAGCCCCTTTAACATGTTCAACATCCGTAGAAACTGCTGCCGCTGCCATTGCCGTAGGGAAAATAACGATCAATGAAGCTAAGTGGATAATATGAAGCGGATTTCCTCCATCAATAATATCCCCCGTCGAAATCGACGCAACAGCTATAAACATACCTAAAACAACCGTTAAATCCACGTGACTCCTTCTCGTTTAGGGTAATTATCATGCATCCTTGCAATTACCGTAATTGTTATCATCGATTGTACCTTGTTTTCACTAAAATTCAATCTTGAAAGCTCTATTTTTTGTTAAATAAAGTATACAATATTTTAATCAGTAGCATCAAGAATATTCCGCTTCCCATACTCGCTACGATAAACGCATAATATTCATCATGCGTAATCGCATTAGCCTGATACCCTAATGTTGCAATGGCAACCGTAAATGTTAACGGCATCGAATCGCTCAATGAGAACAAAATAGTATTTTTCAATCCCAAATATCCACCATAGGCAATCAATGAACTGATGAGACGAATACCGATGATCGCACTGGCGATAAAAAGTGCCAATTCTAAAATTTGGACATCCGTGAATGCATCCAATGCGAGCGTTGAGCCGACGTGGATAAAGAATATTGGAACCAAAAATCCAAATCCGAACGAGGAAAGTTTTTCGGGCAGTTCGGTTTTGTGTTTGAAATAGGTAGCGATAAGCATCCCCGCCAAAAATGCTCCCAAGACAACATCAATTTTAAGATACAGCATCACTGCCACCATGATAAACATGAGCGCCATAGAGAAACGGATATCCTGATCTTTTCCGTCTTCATGAGGCATTATGAGCGTTTTTAAACTCGGATACCACCAAAATAAGATTCGAACCCCCCGAAAAAAGAGGACAAATCCGATCAAGAATAAAAAGAGACCTCCGAGGGTAAAGGCGAATTCGCGGTTATACCCATGCTCTAACCCGCCGCTGAGAATCGTCAAAGCCATGATACTGACCAATTCACCGATAATCCCGATATTCAAGGCCAAGGCAAGCCATGGCTGATTTTTGCCGTACTCTTTTACCAAAGCCATCAGCATTCCGAGTGAAAAAATAGGAAATGCCACAAGATAAACGGCACTCAAATCAAGATATAAGAAGAGTCCGAGCGAGCACCCGTACAGCAGGGTAAAATAGATAATAGTACGGCGCAGGAGTGAGGATTTTGCAAAACCGAACTCTTTGAGATTAACCTCCATACCCGCAAGAAACATCAGGTATAAAAACCCTACTTTTGCAATGATTTTAAAGAGCTCGTTTTCAACCAAAAATCCAAAATATCCGGCAAGACTTCCCAACATAATTTCGACAACTACCACCGGTATTTTCGTAACACGGGATAAGAAAGGAGAAAGCATTACCAGTAAAGACAAGGTAATAATAACGACCGTATTGCTCATATTTATCCTCGCATCGCTTTCCAGATTTTAATCGCTTGTACATGCTCTTTTACATCATGCACCCGTACAATCGAAGCACCCTCTTCGATCGCTTTGAGATGGATGGCGATACTTCCCGCCAAACGCTCATCACTCTCTGAGGGGGAGATTGCATCGATCATCGATTTACGGCTGGCACCAACCAGCAGTTGTTTGCCCAAACGCAAAAAATGGCGTTGATGGGTGATTAGGGCAAGATTATCTTCCAAACGTTTTCCAAAACCGATTCCGCAGTCTAGTATAATCTCTTTAATTCCAAAGGACTCCGCTTTCTCAATCCGTTCACGGAAAAAGAGTTCAACTTCAGCAATTACCGACAAATAGGCCGGGTTCTCTTGCATACTCTTCGGATTACCCTGCATGTGCATAATCACAGCCGTTGCCCCGTAGCTTCCGCACAATCGTGCTACCTCATCGTTGGCTAGACCCGTAATGTCATTGATAATATGAAATCCCCTCTCCAGTGCGTAGTGGACGACCATGGGCTCATAACTGTCCAGACTCAGACGGGTCTTCTCATAAAAACGCTGCTCATACAGTGCGTCAATGATCGGACGGACACGAGAAAGCTCTTCTTCCGCACTCACCGCTACAGACCCCGGACGGCTCGATACACCGCCTAGATCAATAATATCGGCACCTTCACTAATCATCGTCTCAATACGTTCAAGCGCGTAAGATCCTTGAAAACGACTCGCATGATAAAAGCTGTCATCATTCGCGTTGAGAATTCCCATAATAGCAATATTTTTCTCACGTTTCAAATGACAAAAACTCTCCAATTCTGATGAGAGTTGTTTTAATCCAAACGGTTGAGCTTTCTCTTTTTTTACCAGCTGCTGCAACTGCCGCTCGGTAGCGATCAAAAGTACATCTACCTGAGGAATCGATGCCGTTACCGTACCACGAGGAACCGCTACATCGGCACCGATACTGAGCGCATCTTGCTTGAGGATATTGGCGGCACCCACATGCAGATCACGAATACGAATCAGATGCAGTTCCCCTTTATCCTCTAAAATCGATACCCCGCCGCCATCTACACCGAGATGTTTAAGCTCACGCTGCAGGTCAATGGCATTGGAGAGTTTTTCAACGACCACGTTTAATCTCGCGGGTAAAATTCATCAATACCATTACCAATACACTTTGAAAACGGCTGTTCAACTCGATCAAACGGAGCGCTTTTTCAAATCCTTCGAGTTGCGCCGTGGTAAGGGAAAGTTTTTCACCATGAATTGCCTGATGCATTAACTGCTCAATCAACGCCTTGGCTTCATGTTTTTTAAGGCGATCATGCGCTTTAACAAAGGTAAACAACCCTGCAAGATCGAGATTTTTCAACACAATCGGAAGGATTTCGTAAGTACGTTCAGCATGCTCTTGCGTAAGACTCAAACGAGAACGAACCGTTGGCAAAAACGTACTTTTATTGGGGGCGAGGAGAATAAAAACAATATTTCGAGGGGGCTCTTCGAGAATTTTCAAAAGGGCATTTTGGGCAGGAACGGTAAAACTCTTGGCTCCGAGGATAAGGGTTTTGGTATCCTCTTCGCTTCGATACGCTTCGGCTATAACCTCTTTGGCATCTTCGATTTTAAAATCATCACGCATAAAGGTGATGCAGCGCAGAGGGTATCGAGATGCTTCGATCTGGCGTGCTCGCTCTTCCATTTCTGCAGTGATGAGGATGCCGCCCCTCTCATTCGCGAACATTAATCTCCCCAAACAGTACTGCACCGAGCGTTTTATCAAAAAGACGGTAAAGCTGCAAAAGTTTGATATCGATAAGTTCATCGTGAGAGCGTAAAACTAAAGCATTTTGAAACCGCTCATCCATAATCCATAACAGAGAGTTGGCATTACGTTTGGCAATATCGGCACGACGATCATCCCCGCGACCGATATACCAAAAGAAATACTCCCCCTTAAAAGTAATATCCAGCATATCACTCAGCATATCGATCGACTCTCCGCCGCTGATATGATCATAATGCGGATAAAGGGCATCGATACAAACGATAGGGATCATCGGACGCTCTTGAGAGCGTTTATTTAAAGAAGAGGTGATGTAATGGGAAAACCATTTACGATCATGATCGGTAATGAGGACGATACTTTTCCCCCCCATCATTTGATCCATGGCATTAGCGATAGGAGGAGTCCATTCGAAGCGCTGTTCTTCGAACCAGCTCATCGATGCCCCTACGGAGCGGATCGATTCTAATGTCCACTGATCAAATTTGCGCACTACTTGTCCAACGCGTAAGCACTGTGTAGTGATCTAACCGCTAATTCTGCGTATTTTTCATCAATTACCATCGATACTTTGATCTCTGACGTAGAGATCATCATGATGTTGATGTTCTCACGTGCCATTGTTTGAAATGCTTTAGCCGCAACTCCCGTATGCGATTTCATCCCGACACCGACAATGGAGACTTTACAAATATTTTCATCGTACGAAGCTTCACTGATCTCATCTTCGGCAATAAACGTTTCAACCACTTTTTTCGCATCCAAAAGTTCAGTTTTAGGGACAGTAAAATCGAGATTCGTTTTACCGTCATGTCCCGAAGTTTGGATAATCATGTCAATATTCACACTGTTGTCGGCCAAACGGGTAAAGATATCCGAAGCAATTCCGGGGCGGTCAATTACGCCGCTCAAAGATACGCGTGCCTGATTTTTATCGAGTGCGATACCGCTGACAAGTGGTTTTTCCATAATATTCTCTTCCTTTGTGATAAGTGTCCCTTCCGCATCGCTAAAGCTGGAACGGGTTACGAGGTTAACGTTTAATTTTTTAGCGAGTTCAACGGAACGGTTTTGAAGCACTTTTGCTCCGAGTGATGCGAGTTCCAACATCTCGTCATAACTGATTTTATCCATTTTACGCGCTTTAGGCTCGATACGCGGATCGGTAGTATAAATGCCGTCAACATCGGTATAAATTTCGCATAAATCCGCTTGAAGTGCCCCTGCGAGAGCAACGGCAGAGAGATCCGATCCTCCGCGTCCGAGCGTTGTCACTTGACCACGCTCGCTCACCCCTTGGAATCCGGCGACAACAATGACTTTGCCCTGTGCGAGTTCAGCGTGCATTGCGGACGGATCAATACTTTCAATCCGTGCTTTGGTATGGACAGCGTCGGTAACAATACCGGCACGACGACCGCTCATAGAAGTGGCACTGTGTCCCATAGCATTGAGTGCAATGGAGAGTAACGCAGCCGTTACCCGCTCGCCTGAGCTCAGAAGCATATCAACTTCGCTTCGTTCAGGGGTAGCGGTATAATGTTCCGCATACGCAATAAGTTTGTTGGTTTCACCGCTCATAGCCGATACAACGACTACAACCTGATGTCCCTCTTTAAGTGTTCGCGAGACACGGTTGGCAACGTTTTGGATTCGTTCCAAATCGCCGACACTGGTTCCGCCAAATTTTTGCACAATTAGCATTACAGATACCCCTTGGTTCTAAAATGAGAAATAACACGTTCATAGACCGGTTTTTTAAAATGGGCAATATTACTCAACAGCTCATCAATCTTGACAAATCGGTACGCCTTGAATTCAGGATGCTTAGTATTCAAATCGATTTTAGCCCCTTGTTTCAGGCGTACTAAAAAATAGCGCTGTTTTTGTCCCGCATACGGAGCCATTTTGGCAGCTACATGAGTAGGAAAATCGTAGGCAATCCACTCAGGATATTCGGCAATGATCTCTACTTTTTTGGTACCGATCTCTTCCTCAAGCTCCCGAAAAAGTGCTTCTTCAGCCGATTCGCCTTCATCAATTCCCCCTTGAGGGAATTGCCATACCCCTTCCAAATCACTCCGCTCGGCGATAAAGATATCTTGGACTTCAGGATACTCGTGAGAGACAATAATCGCCGCCACATTCGGTCGGTAGAACTTATTTTCGGTCATTCGCCATCTTTTAATTTAATGTTGTCCTAAAGCTTTTCGCACATCTACGAAAGAATTCTTTATTTTGGAGGGGTATTGTAAACTATTCGCCATTAAAAATACTATAATCCGCGTATGCTTTTATATATTCATATCCCTTTTTGCGATAGCAAATGTTCTTACTGTGCGTTTAACTCTTATGTCGATAAATTTTCATTGCGTGAAGCGTACATGAATTCCCTTCTCCACCAGCTCAAAACTGAGCTACACCGTTTTAACGTCAGTGCTTCAAACCCTATCGAAAGTGTATTTATCGGCGGAGGAACTCCCTCTACGGTAGAGCCCTCACTTTATCATCCTTTATTCGAAATGATTGATCCTTATTTGGTAAAAAATTGCGAAATCACCTCCGAAGCCAACCCAAACAGCGCGACTCGAACATGGCTAGAGGGGATGTTTGAGCTGGGAGTCAACCGCATTAGCTTCGGTGTACAGAGTTTTAATAATGAAAAACTCAAAATACTCGGACGTGCGCATAACACTCTCCATGCCCTGCAAGCAATCCGTACCGCCTCCGCCATCGGATTTAAACATCTCAGTATCGATCTGATCTATGGTGTTCGAGGCGATACCAAAGAGCTTTTGAAATCCGATATTTCCCAAGCATTTGTTCTCCCCATCGATCATATCAGCCTCTATGCCCTAACAATCGAAGAGGAGACCGCGTTTGAAAAAACACCGGAAATTGCTCAAGAAGAGTTGGAGCTTACCCAATGGCTCTTTCGTGAAATCACCGCAAAAGGGTTTGAACAATACGAAATCTCGAATTTTGGGAAATACCGCTCACATCATAATATCGGATATTGGGAGCACAAACCTTATATCGGTCTAGGCTCCGGGGCCGTCGGATTTTTAGACCATCGACGCTATTATCCCGGCACCAATGTCGAGCACTATATTCAAAACCCTTGTGAGCATACCACCGAAGAGATTACCAAAGAAGCACTGATCAGCGAAAAACTGTTTTTAGGTTTTCGCAGTTGTGTCGGAGTAGATGCTGCCATTCTCAACGACAAACAAAAAGTTCAAGCGGATATCCTCGTCGAAGAAGGGATGCTCTTTCACCGTCATGGTCGCTATTTTAACGGTGATTTTTTACTTGCTGATGAAATTGCATTGAGGGTAGAAGGGTTTTAAACTTTCTTTGGGTAAAATCCCAGATTATACAAAATACACACATTAGGCAGTTATTATGTTTGGAATGGGTATCGGCGAAATATTGCTCATCATTATTATCGCTATTTTATTTTTAGGGCCGGACAAACTCCCCTCAACAATGGTGGATATTGCCAAATTTTTTCGACAAGTAAAAGGGACCGTCAGCAGTGCCAAAGCTACGCTGGAAGAAGAGATGAAGTTCTCAGAGATGAAAGAGAGTGCCCTTAATTATAAGAAAGAGCTAACCGATGCAAGTGCAGAACTGGAACGTCTTACCAATGTCACTGAAATCGGAAGCGAACTGAGCAGTATCACAAATGAGATCAATCTTGATATTCCCCCTCCCGCTCCATCCGCACCCAAAGAACCTGAAGTAATCACCTTCACACCTAAACCAAAAGAAACTAAACCCGCAGAAGAGAACGCCTGATGTTTGAAGATTTAAAACCCCATTTAGCCGAATTACGAAAACGTCTCGGTATCAGTGTCGCCACAGTCATTATTATGTTTTTTGTGATGTTCAACTTTCATGAAGCTCTTTTAGCCTGGGTAACCGCGCCTTTAGCCGAAGCAATCGCTGCTGTGGCCAAAGTCTCTACAAAAGCAGCTGAGGGGATGATCACTACCACTCAACTGGGAGGGACCTTTTTCGTTGCGATGAAAGTCTCTTTTTTCGCAGGCTTACTCGCCGCACTCCCCGTCATTCTGACTCAATTTTGGCTTTTTATCGCTCCGGGGCTTTATGCCAATGAGAAAAAAATGCTGATCCCGTTTGTCGTCGGTGGAACGGTTATGTTCGCGATGGGTGCTTCATTCGCTTATTATGTCGTCACCCCGTTTGGATTTAGTTATCTTATTGCATTCGGAAGTGCCTCTTTTGTTCCGATGATTAACATCGAAGACTATGTCGAATTTTTTACGAAAATCATGTTTGGATTCGGCCTCTCGTTTGAGCTTCCGGTTATCTGTTATTTTTTAGCTCTATTGGGGCTTATTGATGACAAAGCAATGATCGGGTTTTTCCGCTACGCCATTGTTTTAATCTTTATTATTGCCGCTGTTTTAACACCGCCGGACGTTATTACCCAGATATTGATGGCAATGCCGTTGATTCTCCTTTACGGGATCTCTATTCTGATAGTCCGTGCTGTCAATCCGGCACCGAAAGAAGAGCCATATATCGCCGAAGATGAAGAAGAGACGATTGACTAACCTCGATCCTCTTCTTACGTCAAGTTATCACTATGAGCTCCCCGAAGAGCTGATAGCGACCCATCCGATACACCCCAGAGATCATGCCCGACTCCTTGTCTACAACCGAGCCGATCAATCGATTACCCACGCTCGCTTTGATGCACTGGACAATTTTCTCCCTCGTGAATGCGGTATTATCTTTAATGACACCAAAGTTATCAAAGCACGATTGTACGGTCACAAAGAGAGCGGAGGAGCGATTGAGCTGCTCATCAACCGTCCTCACGATGCCTACGCTATTAACGTCTATATCAAAGGACGGGTGAGAAGTGATACCCGTTTAATTTTTGACGGTGATTTGAGTGCTCGTGTTATAAAATTGTACGAAGACGGCTCACGTGATGTCAATTTTTATCTCCGTAAAACTCTTATCCGATTTGAAGAACTTCTCCCTATTTTGGAGCAAGTAGGTCACATCCCCCTCCCCCCGTATCTGGGACGTGAGGACAACTCCGAAGATGAACGCGAATACCAAAGCGTTTTCGCCCACTACGAGGGGGCAGTTGCCGCTCCGACTGCGTCGCTTCATTTTACTGATGAGCTTTTTGAAGCCGTATGCTCACACCACCCTCACGCTTTTGTCACGCTCCATGTAGGCTCGGGGACGTTTAAACCGGTCGAAGCCGAAGTGATTACCGATCATCCGATGCATTCGGAGTATTTTGATATCAGTGCCTCTGCACTAGAGCTTATCCACAGCAACATCCCCCTCCTCAGCATCGGAACTACCTCTACCCGTACGGTTGAGTATCATGCCCGTACTGCGGAGCATCATGGAGAAGCCAATCTCTTTCTACACCCCCACAATCCCCCAAAACGGATTAACCATCTCCTTACCAATTTTCATCTTCCCCAATCAACGTTGCTTATGCTCGTCGCCTCATTTGTCGGGCTGGAAGAGACCCATCGCATTTATAACGAAGCAATTGATCAAAAATACCGCTTTTTCTCGTACGGCGATGCGATGCTTATTCTTTAAATTATTCCAGATTATGATAAAATAGTGATATTATAATCTAAGGTACAGCGCATGAGACATCTTAACCGCAGACATTTTTTAGGTGCCGGCTTACTTCTGGGGGCTTCAACCCTGCTAGGTAAAGAGACACCTGCCAAGCCAATCGCTATCCCGCAAACATACACTCCACCTGTTATTGCATTTCCTGAAAAAAAGCCGATGGTGACCATCTCCGATCGCCCCCCTTTGCTCAAATCTGCAAAAGGGCGTGAAATTTTCACCCAAGCAATCACCCCGAATGATGAATTTTTCGTCCGTTGGCATCTTCCGGATATCCCGACTCATATCGATTTGAATGAATTTCGTCTGGAAATCAAAGGTTCCGTCAATACCCCTCTCTCCTTGAGTGTCGATGATTTAAAATCAAAATTCGAGCCCGCAGAGATTACCGCTGTCCTGCAATGCGGCGGTAACAGCCGTAAATATTACGCGGTTACCGGACAGGCAACGCATGGCGTCCAATGGGATCACGGTGCGATGGGCTGTGCTGTATGGAAAGGGGTCCGTCTCAAAGATATCCTCAATCGTGCCGGTGTGAAAGAGAGCGCTACATGGGTTGGCCTTAACGGTTTAGAAAAACCGGCAATGGACGAAACACCTGATTTCTTCCGTGAAATGGAGATTCATGAAGCGCTTGAGGATCAAATCATTGTTGCCTACGCAATGAACGGTGAAGACCTCCCTTATCTCAACGGTTTTCCGATCCGTCTCGTCATTCCGGGACACTTCTCAGATAGCTGGGTTAAAATGCTCAGTGAGATCATGGTTATGGATACCTACCGAAAAAGTTTCTTTATGGATGTAGCCTACACTGTCCCTGATAATGATTGTGAATGTGTTGTCTCAGGCAGTGACTTCGAGTACAAACGCAAACCGATCGCGAGCATGAAAGTCAAATCCGTTATCGGGTACCCATCCTCTGACACCGTGATCAAAAAAGGCTCCAAAGTCAAAATTTCAGGCGTTGCTTTCGATCAGGGCAAAGGGATCAAAGAGGTGATGATTTCTCTCGATGGAGGCAAAAGCTGGAGTGCGGCAAAACTGGGTCAAGACTACGGCAAATTTGCCTTTAGACCATGGAGTTTTGAATGGGATACAAAAGCCAAAGGTAATTTCACCATTATGGCACGCGCTATCAACCGTATCGGCAATATTCAGCCCCTAGCCGATGAGATTGGCTGGAATGCCGGCGGATACCAATACAACGCTGTTGACAGCGTTAATGTGAAAATTGTATAAGGTTCAAAAATGACAAAATTACTACTACTCAGCGTATTTTTAGCCGCTACCGTATTTGCTCAGGTTGATAAACCGATTGAAATGCCTTACGTCGATTATCCGATGGTAAAAGGGGATCACGATGAAGTAGCGCAACAATACTGCCTTATCTGCCACTCATGGGGATATATCCTCAATCAAGGGGAAAAAAGCCGTCCGTATTGGACAGGAACCGTCCAAAAAATGGTCAATGAGTTCAAAGCTCCTATCGGTAAAGAGGATCAACAAACGATTATCAACTACCTTGTAAAACACTATGGGTATGAAGTGAAATCAGGGCAATCAGGACATTAAGTCCTGCTTACTCTAGATAGACCCTCCCGTTACGCACTTCCACAATTCCGTTTAACTCTGCTTCAAAAATATCTTTGGGAAATTTTGCCAAAACCTCTTCATAGGTCGGTGCATTTCGGCAAAATGCAAAAAATGGGCTATCGTCCATGGCATTTCGCCCTTTTTGACTGACCAGGGCAACAAAGATATCGATATCATCAATCGCTTCAGCCTTCCCATCACGTAAAAGTTGACGCGTAGCCGCGCTCTCACGGAGTCGATGGGGAAGAACATAGATCGGTTTTTTCATCGCAAGCGCATATTCTACACTGCGCATACTTCCGCTGTCGATATCTGCCTCAGTGACAATCAAAACATCCCCCAATGCAACCACTATCTCATTACGGACGACAAAACTCCACTCGCGAGCATCAAAGCCTCTCTCAAACGGGCTGATCGTAAGCCCTCGTTTTTCAATCGCTTCAATCAATTCAGCGTTTGCCGCAGGATAATGCACATCAATACCGCTGGGGAGAACCGCTATCGTATTTTCTGCACCCGCTCCCTGATGGGCTATTGCGTCAACTCCGAGTGCCGCGCCGCTGACAATAACCATACCCGACAAAGAGAGTTTTTTGGAAAGTTCCAGTGTAATAGAGCGCGTATAAGGATTGGGCCGACGTGTCCCGACAATAGAGATTTTAGGACGGTGAAGAAGATCCAAAGAACCTCGATAAGAGAGTTTCTCGGGATAACGTTTCATCGAGAAGAGTTCAGGAATATCAAAATGGATCGTATTGCTCATGCTGACTCATTACTATTTTAGATGAGTAACAATAGCGAATAAAGGTTAAAACGAGCGATTTTTTGTCACTGTGTCAAATATTTTCTATCCCGACTATCTGAATGCCGCGTAATAGTTCTTTGGACTCTTTGAGCGCTTGAATCGTATCCGCTCTTGGATGACCGATGGCGATAGCAGTTCCATGGCGTCTAGCTTTCTCTACCGCCTCTTTAATCTGCTTTTTAACATTGGCTACACCGTCTTGATGATCCAAAAATACATCGCGTCCGATATAACGGGTACCTAATTTTCTCGATATCTCTGGAACCTTCGTTTTTCCGGTTGTTCGGCTATCGACAAAAACAATCCCTTCCCGTTTCAAAACGCGGATCAGCTTTTCCATTGCTTCCGCATCTGCGGTAAACTTGGAGCCTGTATGGTTATTCATATAGCGAACCGCAGGATAAAGCTGCTTGAGTGTCGAAATGCGTTTAGCCATCTGATCTTCAGAATCGGTGATATGGAGAGTGACTGCCTCTTCATCGTTAAAATCCATCGCTTCCATCGGCAAATGAACCATATAACGAGATTGCTGTTGTGCTAATTTAGCCGATTCCGGATGCCTGGAACTTGGGGGAAGAAACGACATTACCAAAGGCAATCCCGTCGATTGAATTGCCTTAACATCATGAGCATACGAAACATCATCAATGATAATGACGAGTTTTGCACCTTTGGAATCAAGAACTACCGGACGTTTTGGAGCGGGAGGGGGTAACGCCTGCTTATCTTTAGGGGCATATTCATGCTGAGGCTTAATCGGCTCAGGTTTATGCACTTGTGCAGGTGAACGCTGAGATTCTTTCTCTAAAAGAGATTGCAGCTCTTTTTTCAGTCGACGGATTTCAAGATCTTGCCCGTTTTCTTTGGGCTTTGGGGTAGGTATGTAACTCTCATCTATCGCGGCAATTTCTTTGATTTGATTTACGAGCATCTGTGTTTGAACACGTTCGGCGGCAAGCTCTTCTTCTGCTTGTGAAAATCCGATTACATACCCGATTAGAAGTGCAATCAGAAAAAGGAGAAATCCGACGATTCCCCATCCAAGGCGTTGCAATGAAAAAATGTGATTAGGTCGAGGTCGTTTGCTCATAAAATGATAAAACCTCTTATGATGGAGTATATTCAGAGCGTCATGCTCTGAAAGGGGATATTAGTTTGTGCTTTGGTTAACGATTTTGTTTTTAGAAATCCACGGCATCATCGCACGAAGGCTTACACCTGTACGTTCGATCAACGATGCTTTTGCGTTTGTACGCTCAGCGTTCATACGTGGGTAACCCGCTTGACCTTCAAGGATAAAGTCTTTTGCGAAACGTCCGTCTTGGATCTCTTTGAGGATCTCTTTCATCGCCGCTTTTGATTGCTCATTGATAACACGTTTACCACTTACATAGTCACCGTATTCCGCTGTGTTGGAGATCGAATAACGCATATCAGCGATTCCGCCCTCGAACATCAAGTCAACGATGAGTTTAAGCTCGTGAAGACACTCGAAGTAAGCAAGCTCAGGTGCGTAACCCGCTTCTGTCAATGTTTCAAATCCCGCTTGAACGAGAGAAACTGCACCACCGCAAAGAACCGCTTGTTCTCCGAAAAGGTCTGTTTCCGTTTCGTCTTTGAACGTCGTTTCGATGATCGCTGTACGTCCGCCACCGATAGCCGATGCGTATGAAAGCGCCAATTCTTTTGTTGTACCGCTTGGATTTTGTCCTACTGCGATCAAATCGGGAATCCCGCCGCCGCGAACAAACTCAGAACGCACGGTATGACCCGGTGCTTTAGGCGCGATCATCGTTACATTGATATCAGCGGCTGGTTTAATACGTCCGTAGTGGATGCTGAAACCGTGACCGAATGCGATAGTTGCACCTGATTTTAGGTTTGGAGCGATTTCGTTTTTATAGATTTCTGCTTGGTTCTCATCCGGAAGAAGGATCATAACAACGTCAGCGTATGCAGAAGCTTCTGCTACTGTCATAACTTTGAACCCTTTAGCTTCCGCTTTTGCCCATGAGCCGCCCTCTTTGCGAAGACCGATAACAACTTCGACACCGCTGTCGCGAAGGTTTTCCGCGTGTGCATGACCTTGTGATCCAAAACCGATCATTGCCACTTTTTTGCTTTTGATTAATTCGATATTACAATCTTTATCGTAGTAGACGTTCAATGCCATACAGGTATCCTTAGAGTAAGCTCATAGGCTTAAAATTTGGCGAATTATACCCCACTTTTGCATAAAAATATATTAGCGTACCCTTATATCATTCTGCTAAATACTTCACTAAGGATGATGCAACGATCCCATGCTACAATTCACCCAAAAAAAGAGACATTTTAATGAAAAAATTCAACCTTTTTAAAGAGATCATAGTTGTCGCCAAAGAGGATTTTTTGCGTGCCGCCAGCTCGGCAAAATCGTTTGCGATCACCTATAGCGGTGAAATCCGATACGCTCCTTTCGCAGATGATACCATCTCGATTTTCGAGGGACAAATTCCACCGCTCTCTCCTCTAAGTACCACACTTTCTCGCCCTATCTCAAGTATGCTCGGAGACAATTATCGAATCGTCGAAGATGATGATCGAATACTGATCAAAGCTTCCGGTGCATGGCAAAGTATTATCGGGTTTAACCAAAAACGGGCTTTGTACGATGATACTACGGGAGATGGAATTGCCGAATTTTCCGATAAAAAACTCGAAGATATCGGTTGGAATGCTACCGAATTCAACATCTCTTACCGTGAAATCGTCGAACAATTTGAAGAAAAGTGTGAAGGGATTTTACTCTGTATCGAACAAGAAGAGCCGTATCAATTCAGCGGAATGGGATTTGTATTTAACATTGAAAATGCGAGAGAAATCGGATTTGATTATTGTGTCTCGACCATCAAAGATAAGCTGGAAAACGATGAGGATTTTGCCACCCTCACCGATGATGAAGCAGAAGCCAAAGATTATTTCTTAAGCTGATCGAGATACCGCTCTAAAATAATCTTCGCCGAGAGCGAATCTATCCGACCGTCACGCTTGTAGCGGATTTCACCCTTCATCAACGCTTCGGCTTCTTGGGAGCTGTGGGATTCGTCTTGGTAGGCGATCTCACCTGCAAATTCGACGAGATTCATAAAGTGTGCAACGCGACGGCGCATCTCATCCTCTGTCGTACTTCCCATCGGAATACCGACTACCACCGTCGTCGCCTCGTATTCGTTCAACACTTTTTTAACGTCATTAGCGGCTTGATTACGGTTTTTCCGCTCGATCGCCGGAAGCGGGGTCACGATCCCGGCAGCCGCACTCAGCGCTAATCCGATCCGCTTTAGTCCTAAATCAATTGCGATATAAACTGCCATCATTTCCCCAGACAAAACTGACCGAACATTTTGTCGAACATCTCATCGAGTTCATACGGACGGCTGATGGAGGCGACTGCGCGGATCGCGGCATTGATATGAAAGGAGAAGAACTCCAACTCCCCATCATGTAACGGTTCGTACGCGTCGTCGATAGAGCGAACGGCATTCTCAGTGGCACTGATCTGACGGGCGGAAATCAACATCATCTCCTCACCGTCATTCTCATAATCCATCAAAGAACTGAGGGTATCGATGAGACTGCGCATCTCCTGTTTACAGCTCAGACGAATCGGAGTGTATCTCTCGATTGACTCTGTGTCAAAGCTCTCCGGTAAATCCGATTTGTTCAGGATACAGATAAAAGGTTTCTCTTCGCGGTAACGTTCGATTAACTCGATAATGGCACGATCTTCGTCATCGATCATGCGGCTCGAATCAAATAATGTAATGACAACATCGGCATTTTCAATCGCTGCGATGGAGCGTTCGATCCCAATCCGCTCAATCTCATCGTGAGCGTTACGTATCCCTGCTGTATCGACCAGACGGATCAAATGGGTACCGATACGCACTTGCTCTTCTATCGTGTCACGAGTCGTCCCTGCAATGTCACTGACGATGGCACGCTCGTAATCAAGCAATGCGTTTAGAAGTGAACTCTTACCGACATTGGGCTTACCGATGATCGCAACCCGAAATCCCTGCATTAAACCTGAGCGTCTGCGGCTCGATTCGAGTGTACGGGAGAGGGTATGTTTGATACGCTCCAGCTTCACTTCGATCTGCTCTACGACGTCTTGAGGCAAATCCTCTTCGGCATAATCAATCACCACTTCGGAGTACGCCAAGATTTCGAGCAGCGAATCACGAATCCCCTCGATGTATCCGCGCAATTCCCCCTTCATCTGACGGGCTAAAATACGTGCGGCATCATCGCTTTTGGCTTCGATCAGTGCTGCGGTCGCTTCGGCTTGGGTCAGATCAAGACGTCCGTTTAAAAAAGCCCGTTTGCTGAACTCACCGGGTTCGGCCAAACGTGCCCCCTCCGATAATACAGCCCGAAGCAACGACTCGGCGACCACGTAGCCGCCGTGACATTGAAACTCAACGACCTCTTCACCCGTAAAACTGCGCGGCGCTTGGAAATAAATCACAATCGCTTCATCAATCAATGTCCCGTCGTTATGATGCAAAGAGCTGAGGGTTGCATAGCGGGGTTGAAGCTGCGATTTTTGGGTAAGTTTTAATGCGATCTCAAGAGAGCGACCTCCGCTGAGGCGGAGAATCGAGATAGATCCGACACCGTTCGCGGTGGCGATAGCGGCTATGGTGTCGTTCATCAATATTCGTGGTAGCTGTTGATGATGATAAATTTACCACCATCACGGGTAGAGCGGATCGCGACATAGCGATCAGGGTAACGATCACGAAGTTGTTTGAGTGCGATTTGAACCAATACTCCATCGAGTACCTTGGTTTGAGCACGTCCCTCTTGATCGATGATCTCACAAACATTAATCAAATAACGGGAAATCGACTCTTCTTGATTTTTCAAAAACTCGGCGATTTCAAGACGCAGCTGCATCCCGTACACTGCATTAATCCAGTTAAAAAGCATATAAGAGAGCGCTTTATAACGATATCCCTCTTTACCGATCATGAGCGCCGCATCGGCACCCGTAAATTCAACAAGCAGTGTATTTTCATCATACACACTCACTTCTACATTGTTTATGTCGAAGCAAATGTCTTTAAAAAGGATATTGATCTGCTCTTTGACTTCATCCGCACACTCTTGAGCTGAGATTTCATAATAATCCCCCTCCATCTCTGAGGGTTCTTCAAAATCATCCGCTTGCTCGTAAAACTCATCCCCTAAAACCAGTTCTTCGGGTTCAGTAAATGAAGGTTCATGAGTGATCTCATCATTTTGTCTATCAAAAATCTCTTCTTCTTCTACTGCTTCTTCCACGGAAGCGGTATAAGGGAGATTGGCAACAATGATGGCAGATTTTTTAAAAAAGCCCAATACCCCGCTAGAGGGGAACTGAACAATCTCAACTTGCAGTGCGGTAACGGAACATCCAAATGCAGCGGCCGCTTCAGCATACGCTTGTTCTAGTGTAGGTGCTTCAATCTTTTTCATGATGCTTTTCCGCAAGATGAGCTTCGTGACGTACTGCGCGTGCTGCTTCGAATTGTTTGTTGACCAAATATTGCTGCGCAATCGAGAAAAGGTTGTTTACGAACCAGTACAACACGAGGCCCGCCGGGAACGTGATAAAAAAGAACATAAAGATAAGCGGTAAAAATTTAAAGATTTTTTCCTGCAACGGATCGGTAAAATTGCTCGGAGTAATCTTTTGTTGATAATACATCGTCGCACCCATCAGAATAGGGAGGATGTAATACGGATCCATTCGTGACAGGTCGGTTACCCATAGTATCCATGGAGCTCCTTGGAGTTCAACGGCATTGAGCAATACGCGGTAAATTGCAAAGAAAACCGGAATTTGCAAAATCAACGGAAGACATCCGCCGAGTGGATTAGCACCGTGCTTTTTGTACATCTCCATCACTGCCGCATTCATACGGGCAGGATCACCTTTGTATTTCTCTTGAACTTCTTTGATACGTGGAGCGATATCTTTGATCTTTTGCATCGATACCATCCCTTTGTGGGTCAAAGGGTACAAGAAAATACGGATAAGGACAGTAAGGCCGATAATCGCCCAACCCCAGTTGCCGAGCAAACCGTGCAACCACATCAATACTTTAAAAATTGGAGCCGCAACAAACGTGAAAAATCCAAATTCGATTGCATTAACCAAAACCGGATCAATGGATTCAAGTGTTTTATACTCTTTTGGCCCGATGTATCCGTTAAACGTAAAGTTATTGGTCCCTTCCAAATACGTGACAGGATTATTGTTCATATCACGTTCAACCGTTACCTGAGTTGCTTTATCAAAACCGTAAAAAATTGTCGCGTAGTATTGATCAAATGCCGAAACAAGGTGAACATCACTAAAGAGTGAACGTCCTTCAACATCGCCATCTTCAAAAATTGTGGTTAGGTTGTCTCCTGAATAAATCATCCCCCCCACAACCGTCATCATCTGTTCAATGATCTCAGGGTGTTGTCCTAAGTAAAGTGAATAACGCTTTTCAGTGGAGAGAGCAATCTTAGCATCGTAGTGTCCGTCTGCGTAAAAGGTCAATGTTTTAGTCACGGTCAATTCAGGAAGATTTTGACTCAGCACGAGTGTAGTTTTACCGTTTTCACCCAAGGCGATATTGGTAGCATCGGTTGTATACGGAGTTTTTGCCGCTGCATCATTGAGTGCTGCATCGGCAAAACGAATTTGAAGCGGTTTAGCACCGCTGCTAGCGATCAGTTCAGAGAGTTTCCCGTCTTTACCGTTGTGTTTTGCATTACTCAAGACAACGGAAGATACTCGTCCGAGAGTATCGATTTTGAGCGTGAACTCTTTAGCCGTGATGGTTGTCAAGGTATCGGTCGTTACCGTTTTAATGTCTGAAACCGTTGAGCTGTTAGTCTCTTGAGTTGCAGTAGCCGTTGGTTTAAGCGAAACTTCTTTCGCTGCGCTTACTTCGGTGGTGTTACTTTCACTGTTAGGTGCTTGAGGAGGAAATAGAGTGGTATATCCTATAAAAAAGACAAAAGATAAAGCGACAGCAACGATGAGTCGCTGATTGGGAGTAAACTTTTCTAGCACTGTGACCCTTTAAACTTAAAATTTTTAATCAGAAAATAATTCTGCTGATATGGAACAAACCAGTATTTTATCGTATTTATGGAGAGTTCGGAGGGTTTTAATACCGGTTTGTTGATAATCGGATAATCGATACCGCCGGAAAAAAGCTGATTGCACCGTAAAATTCGTAAAAACGTGGAGTAAAATGCATGAGGAAGAGTGTTACGCTCAAACTGCCATAGGGCATATTCGGAGCAAGAAGGATAGTGGCGGCATGCGCCGCGTGTCACTAAAGAAAAAGAGTGCCGATAGAGCCAGAGGAGCTTAAGAAAGAAGCTTCTTATCATCACCTGCTCCACCCATGGCACCCGTCCGTTTTAAAACATATTTGCAGTCGCGTCGCACTGTATCGAAAGAGTTGTCAAATAACCCTTTCTTGGCAACAAAAACGTACCATCCGTCTTGTGCATTGGGCGAAAACTCATCGAAAAGAGCTCTTAAGCGTCTTTTACATCGATTTCTCACTACTGCATTTCCAACTTTTTTACTGGCCGTATATCCAACTTTTTTTTCTCCCGCTAACGGGAGATAAAACAACGCGATCGAAGTGCTGTGTGCATTTTTCCCGCGTTGATAAACACGCTGAAACTCACTATGGAGCTTTAGCATCGAGAAGCTATTTAGACAGCCAATCGTTTTCTACCCTTAGCACGACGAGCGTTCAATACTCGACGGCCGTTTTTTGTCGCCATACGTGCACGGAAACCGTGAGTACGTTTACGTGGCGTATTATGCGGTTGGTATGTTCTTTTCATAAGCCATTCCCTTTAGAAATTTTTAGCACGCAATAATAGACAATTCTTACTTAAAGAAGGGTTAAGTTTCGTAAAAGCTTATTAAAATTATTGTAAAAAAGTCCGACATATTCACTAAGATTAACCCGAAAGGTGCTGCCATGACCACTGCAACCTCTTATGATGCTTACCGCTCCCATGAACTTAATATTCAAATGAAAACAAGTAGTGGGGATACCCTCTCACTCAACTTTACCAATGAGCAATCCCTTTCACTCAATGAAAAAACCACTGATGAAAGCAAAGAACAATCATTCTCATTTGCTTCGATGCAGGCATTTAGTTTTAATCTCGATAGCAATGGGATTAGCGAACAAGATCAAAAAGAGATCAATGCTTTTATGAAAAAAGCACAGCCTTACATCAATAAATTCATGAAAGAACTCGAAAAAGAAAATCAAACATCACCGATCAATAAAGTCGCTTCCGATGTGACAAAACTCATCGGAAACCTGAAAAACAGCGATGAAAATGTCAAAAATCATGCCAAAAAAGGGGTGGTAGATATGTTTGATAATACGGTAAAAGAGACCAAAACAACCGAAAAAATGATCGAAGAGGCTCAAAAACTGATGCAAAAGATCATTGACGGATTCGACAAAATATTCGAGCCGGTTTACGCTTAGTTAAAATACCGCATCGCTTGATGCAATATCCGAACAATGGAAACTTTTGTATCCGTTACTCGATAAATCACGATATAAGGGAATCGGCGCATGACATATTCATGTGTCCCTAATTTTTTACCTTCTCGATAGTTTAGAGGATTTTTGAGGATTCTGTTTGCGGCGTTTCTGATAGATAGGAGTGCTTGTTCAGCGATAAAAGGGGATGCTTCGGAAGCGTAAAATTCAGCTATTTTTTGTCGGTCGGCTTGAGAGCGCCGCGACCATTCAAGCTGCCGTTGTTCCATGCTTTTTGTGCAGTTGTTCCATAAATATTTTCATCTCTGCTTCGGCTTGTTCGTCGCTGAGGACATTACCGTTCTCGACATCTGCCAAACCTTTTTCTACTTCGGCGATGTACCACGCATCGTAAGCGGCTTGCTGATCTATTGGTTCATTTTTTTCACTCATTGCGCTCTCCTCTTCGAAGATTAATGATGATATTTTAACATGAATTTAATAAAACGCTTAAGGCTTTAAAAAATCCCGCAACGTCGGCATAACCGACTGTCCTTTTGGGGTATTGTTCAAATCAAGATTTGTTTTTAGCTTCATGTGACAATCTCTGCATTCGCGAATCACGGCATGCTCTGTCACCCGTGCGCTCTCAATCTTTGCTATCGGATGACACGCAAAACAATCACTTCCGCAATCGGCCATTTTAGAAGGATTGGCACTGTGGCATTGTATGCACGTCGTCATCGGTTTATGACGGTGATCGTTATCGATATTTTTAAGGAGTGCGGGATGACAGGTCATACAATCCCCCGTACATCCCAAAAGCTGTAACAATACGACTAAAAGCAATGCAATTATTTTCATGAATGCGATTATGCCACAGTTACGTTAATCTCGTCTCCAACAGCATCAAAAGCTACCGAGGAACCCTCTTCCACCTCTCCGCCGAGAATCAGATCGGCTAAACGGTCTTCGACGATCTCATAGAGCGCCCGTTTAAGAGGACGTGCTCCGTAGACCGGATCAAATCCTGCACTCGCAATGTAGCGTTTAGCACTCTCGGTGAGGGTGATAGTGATGTCCCTCTCTTCAACTTTTGCCGCGATGTCTCTAAAGAAAAGATCAACGATACTGAGAATTTGTGCTTCACCCAGCGGATTGAAGACCACTACATCATCAAGACGGTTCAAAAACTCCGGTTTGAAATGGCGTTTAAGTTCATCGAGGACCATATCTTCCAACCCCGCATCACCGTGATGCGACATAATTTTGTCACTCGCGATGTTGGAAGTCAAAATGATGATTGTATTGGTAAAGTCGACCAAGACCCCTTTGTTATCGGTTAGACGTCCGTCATCCAATACTTGCAAAAGAACATTAAAGACATCGGGATGGGCTTTTTCCACCTCATCAAACAATATAACGCTGTAAGGCTTACGGCGTACCGCTTCGGTAAGCTGTCCCCCCTCATCAAACCCGACGTACCCCGGAGGTGCTCCGACGAGACGTGATACCGCATGTTTCTCCATGTACTCCGACATATCGATACGGATCATCGATTCGCTGCTGTCAAAAAGAAATTTCGCCAACGTTTTCGCCGTCTGAGTTTTTCCGACGCCGGTAGGTCCAAGAAACAAGAACGATCCGATCGGACGGCTTTTATCCGATAATCCCGCTTTATTGCGCTTAATCGCACGGGCTACCGCATGGGTAGCCTTCTCCTGCCCCACCACATCACGGTTAAGTTCGTCCTCGATGTGAAGAATTTTCTCTTTTTCGCTCTGGAGCATTTTGTTCACCGGAATTTTTGTCCAACGGCTCACAATTCCGGCGATAGAAGCTTCATCAACGCTGTTTTTAAGCAGTGTCCCTGCCACCATCATATTTTTCCACTTTTCCTGAAGGACTTTTTCTTCTTCAAAAAGTTTGGGGATTTGTCCGTATTCGATCTCGGCTGCTTTGTTGAAATCAGCATTTTGTTTGGCTATCTCTGCCTCACGGCGTTTAGCCTCAATTTCACCTTTGAGCTTTGCCATGTAATTGAAAACCTCTTTTTCATGGGCAAATTGTGCATCAAGACTTCGGCGTTCTTCACTCACATCGGCAAGCTCTTTTTCAATCTCTTCGAGCCGTTTCGTATTGGCAACCGATGCTTCCATCTTCAGTGCCTCTTTTTCAACCTGAAGATTGGTTTGACGACGTTTGACACCGGCAAGAGCATTGGGTTCCGATTCGATCTGCATTTTAAGCTCTGCCGCTGCCTCATCAATCAAATCGATCGCTTTGTCCGGCAGAAAACGGTCGTTGATGTAGCGATCGGAGAGTTTTGCCGCCGCTACCAATGCCGAATCGATAATCGTCACGTTATGGTGTGCTTCCAAACGCTCTTTGAGTCCACGAAGAATTTGCAATGATTGGTTCACGCTCGGTTCATCCACATTAACCGGCTGAAAACGGCGCTGCAATGCGGCATCTTTTTCGAAATATTTACGGTATTCTTTGAGCGTTGTCGCTCCGATCGTATGAAGTTCCCCCCGTGCTAATGCCGGTTTGAGGATATTCGCGGCATCCATTGATCCCTCGGATGCACCGGCACCGACGATCGTATGAATTTCATCAATAAACAAAATGACATTGGCCGATTTTTTGACCTCATCGATCACCGCTTTGAGACGATCTTCGAATTCACCGCGATATTTTGCTCCCGCAATCAAGGCACTCATATCAAGCGTTACGACCCTCTTATTTTGAAGACTCAGAGGAACCTCTTTATTTACTATCCTCTGTGCCAATCCTTCGACTAGAGCTGTTTTACCGACTCCGGGCTCACCGAGTAAAATCGGATTGTTTTTGGTTTTACGGATCAGAATCTGCATCATACGAGAGATCTCTTCGTCCCGTCCGATCACCGGAGAGAGTTTCCCCTCTACCGCTTCTCGCGTTAAATCAATTCCGTATTTTGAAAGCGATTCGAGATTCTCATCCGAGGTTTGAGACTCGATTTTTTGTCCTGCACGCATCGCTTCGAACGTTTTACGCAATTCAAATACATTAATGTATTTTTCCAAAATTTCTTTAAAAGGGGAGTGATTTAAATTACCCATTAAAAATGCGTCAATAGCAATGTATTCATCGCCGTTTACTGCCATTTCAGCAGAAGCTCGTTCAAGAGCATGAACAAAATCACGCGACAAACGAATGCTCTCTTTTGTTACACTGGAGGAACTGGACAATTTTTTGGCTGCGCTTTTAACATCGAGTTCTATCGCGGTTTTATCCACCGCCATTTTTACCAACGCTTGATTCAATGATGAGTTACTGTTCGCTAACAGTGCCCATAAAAAATGGATCGGTTCAACTTCGCTGTTTTTATTATGCAGTGCCAAAGAGATCGACGACTCGATCATTTCGGTCATTTGATGGGTTAGTTTTTCAAAAATATTGTTTGACATAAAATTCTCCTAAATTGAGTTTCAATAATTATAATACTTTGAGTCTATTATTGTCAAGTCTTTTAAGTGGAATCTTTTAGATGATAAAAACAGATAGCAATCCGATGATTCCTCCAAACACACCACCCCACACTACAAGCCATCCCAAATGCTCTTTCATGAGATTATGAAGCATCTCTTTCACCATCATTGGAGTAAGTTCCTCAAGACGGGATTCGACAATTGATTCTATCGTCTCGGTTAGATGGGAGCTCCCTTGATGCAGATGGGTATTGAGGGCATTCATGAACGATTCGCTCTGACTAATCTCGATTGTCGATGCCTTGATCTTTTCTAAAAACGGCTCTTTGAGTTTTCCGATAATCGCTTCACCCCCAAACATCCCGAGCATCCCCCCTAAAGATGAATCCATAACACTGCGAACCAACGCATTATACGCAGGGGTAAAATCGGTTTGTTCGATAATCGGTGAGAGATCAATCGTCCGCTCTTGGGACTGCACAAAACTCTCAATTTTTTCAGGGGTAAAAAACTGCTCCATAATGAGTTTTTTCAGCGCTTCACGAATCGATTCAAACCGATCAAGGATTATCCCCGAACCGTATAAAAAAGGGACTTTTTCAAAAAGCATATGGATTGCGAGCTGATTGGTTATTGCTCCCGAGAGGGCAAATAAACCTGCACTGCGTAACGCGGAACCGGCTATCCCCTCAACTGTATATGAAATTCCGACCAATGCTAGTGAAACAAAATTTGTCATCCATCCTTTATCAAACATACAATCTCCTTCTATTAATACCTGTATTATACAAAAAAGGTTAAAGTTACACCCAAAAAAGGAGTGGCAAATGGTTCTGCACACAATGGATACATTGCTCAAATCGGGTAAATCGTCTGCTATTTTAGGCGCCGTCTCAACCGCATTAGATCGAAGTGACGAAGCTCCCTTTTGGCGACAAAAGAGTCTGCCGTTTTGCGAAGCGATTTTAAGCGTTCTGATCCCCTTACGAGAACAAAATCTCCTTTTTGACCCTGAGGGAAATCCACAGACCGAATTATCCCCTGCTCTCTTTATCCGCTGGTGTGATCTCCTCAGTCTCAAAACGCTCGCTTTTACCTTGGCACACAGTAATAAAGAGGGAAAATTGGTACGTACCAAACTCTCACCCGATCTCTGTACAACCTATCAGCCAATCGACTTGGAAATTCTCGGAACATACCTCAGCAGTTATACGGTCAATTTGAACGATGAATGGGTTGATTTTCCGATCACCAATTACAATCTCCACATCGGTATGGCCTCACTGATCACCAAAATTCTCGAAGGAAAAGACTAATGCAAGAGATGCAAGCGCTCAAAGTCAACAGTTACCTCTCAGCGGGAGAGATCGCCAATCTCCTCAACAATGTCGAATATATCTTGATGGCATCACCCTCTATGATGGCGGATGAGCTTCCAATCCATTTTACCATCATCCTCAACACTGCCGATCTCATCCCAGAAGAGGTAAAGCCGCTTATCTTGGAAAAATTCTGCCGAGAATTGGGTATCACCGCTACAAGCCATGTTTTGAGCAATCGTGAACGAATCGCGTTTGCTCTGACAACCCAAGAGACCCCGATGCCCAAACATATCGTCGATGATGCCGAAGCCAATACTATCCCGTGGACTTTGCTGCACATTATCGATTTTTTAGGGGATTCAGAAGAGTTTAAAGAGGCGAAAGACGGTCTCAGCGGATGGAGTTATAGTTATAATTAAAATTTGACTACGCACAATGCGACAAAACAAGCTCATGCTTTAGTTTGTAGTCAATAATCCCTTCCAATGATATATCCTCATCAATATCATCAAAATGGATACCTCTTCCACCTCCGATGAGATGGTGGTTTAAGAGTTGTGACATACTGCTTTGCTCGATACGCTTAGTGTAGGAATACGGCAGAGTTAAAACATCACCGCTATTGAGATAGACTAAAATTTTAGTATCCAGTTCAATCTTACTGATTAAAGTATTCATCCCACGCCTCCAAAAAATCTTGTTTATGTTTTTCAACAATCTCGGTAACTTCGCGCATCTCTTTTGATGTCATTTTATAATTGTCAGTGACTTTTAACGACTCAAGCTCAATTCTCATATACTTATCCGCTTTTTCGATATGTACATGTTTGGGGATATGCTCATCACTGAAAAAGAAAAATCGGTAACCACCCTCTCTCAATAATGTCGGCATGGCTTACTCCGTTATTTCATTGCTTATATTATAGCGCATTACGAAAAACTACTTTTTTTGACTTCAGCCCACATCTTTCCTTCATATGCTTTAGCTGTATCATTTTGACAACATAAAGGAATTACATGACCATGAGTAGAGTTTGATAATAATTCAGGGATGCAACCCGTAATTTCAGAAATTTTATTGAGCAGTAAATCACTTTTTTCTTGACCAATATCTTTTTCTTTATATTTGCAAATCAAACGAAAATTATCATTTGAAATATCATAAAAAGACCGTTCTAAAAGTCCATCCGTTCCTATACTCACCTTTAAACCAATATTATATGATTCAACAGAATTTTTGACAATATTATTTTTCTTAGTTAACATAAAGTTCTCACTAATTTCAACGCTATCGATCTTTAGAAATTGCCCGATTTTTTCTTCTAAAATAATGAACACCGTTAAACCAAATATAAGAACGAAAATATAATCAAGTACTGTACCTTTCCATTGTGAAAAGACGGCAAACAACACGATGAAAGTTAAAATGACAAGAAAAATAATACTTTGAACGTAACTTTCTCTATCATTTGGAATTTTGATAATCAATGATTCGTTCATCGACTTAATTCTCACTCATCTTTTTCTCTATATCTTCCACACTCTTAGCAATCATCGCCGATAGGTTTTCATAGCCGCTTTCAGTGACGAGGATATTATCCTCGATACGGATACCGATACCCCTATAGCGTTCAGGTACACTATCATCATCGGCGCGGAAATAGAGCCCCGGTTCGATGGTCATCACCATCCCCGCCTCAAAAGCTAACGATTCACCGCTTTCATCGACATACGGACACGGATCGTGTACATCCAACCCCATCCAGTGCCCTATCCCGTGCGGAGCGTATTTTTTGTGCTCTTTTGCTTCCATGAGCGTATGGCGTTCACCGTTCAAAATCCCAAGTTCGATCAGAGCGTCGCATAATAACTCTTCGCTATAGGTTTGGAGCCAGTCGCGTTTTACCCCCACGCAGATCGCGTCAATCACACGGAGCTGAACATCGAGCACTTTTTCGTACACTTCACGCTGAGCCTCGCTGAATTTTCCGTTGATCGGAAAGGTGCGGGTAATATCGCTGGCATAGAGCTCCCATTCACACGCCGCATCGATAAGAACTAAATCGCCGTCTCGCAACGTATCGCGATTATCAACATAGTGGAGCGTATTGGCATTGTTCCCCCCTGCGACGATGGCACCGTAGGCTTCGCTCTCGGCACCGTTATTTAAAAAGATATAGCTCATCTGCGCTTGGAGTTGATATTCTCTCATCCCCGCACGACATTCTCGCATTGCGACATGATGTGCCTCGGCGGTAATCGTTAGTGCCTGTTTGATCATCTCGATCTCTTCGTCTGATTTTATGAGGCGCAGGGTACCGATCAGATAGGTGACATCTCGGATGGAGCGGATGTGGCGTTTGACGCCACGTGTAGAGTGGAGCGATTGTGCGGCAGTTTTCGCTTCGACAAGTCGTGCTGAATCGCTGTAAAGATCGATATAGAGGTTGATATGTTCACGCAATAGCTCTTTGATTCTCTCGCTGTATTCAGCAACATCATTCACTTCATCGACACTGAACCGCTCGCTCGCACCCTCTATACCTAAACGCGCCCCGTTCCAAAGCGCTGACTCGGCATTGTACGCTTCGACAAAAAGGATTGTTTTCGATGATTCGGGAGTTTTAACCAAAACCAATACAGAGTTATCTTCGTTCAATCCGCAAAGATAATAAAAATCGCTGTTTTGTCGGTAAGAATATTCCGTATCATTGGAACGCGTTTGGGTAGGGGCGGAGGTGATAATCGCAACCCCCTCTTCCATGAGAGCGAGGAGTTTAGTGCGGCGGTTTAAAAAGTGTGTTTCATTCATGGCGTTATTGTGCCATATTTTCTTCGTCATTGCGGACTCGATCCGCAATCTCAGATCCTGAATCGAGTTCAGGATGACGAAAGGCTAAAAATTACGTTCGAGTAATTTATGTACTTTAAGGATGGTAATGATTCGATCCGATTGTTTACCGACACCGTCAATCATACTTTCAGCTTCTGCAATCGTATCCGGCGCAGGTCCTACATCCCGTTTTGGCAGGCGAATCGCTTCGGTAAGACGATCAATAACGAATCCCGCGACATCATCCCCGTTTTTCATTACGATAAAACGGGTCTCTTCGGTATGTTTGATCATCTCCAATCCAAAACGTGAGCGTAGATCGATCAATGGAATCACCGAACCGCGCAGATTGAAAACCCCTAAAATATAAGCAGGCGTTTGCGGTACACGTGTCCAAGAGATCGGTTTGATAATCTCTTGGATACTCAAAATGGGCACCGAAAATTCTTCATCCCCCACGATGAAACCGACCAGCTGAATCACTTCATCGATTTTAATATCATCTCCTGAGAGGGACTTTTGCTGTTTGTTAATAATTTGTTGGAGTTTTTCGCTCATGTTATAGCCCCTCGTTAAATTTGATGTTTCGTTTGACGACATTCATCAGATATTCCGGTGAATACGGTTTCGTAATGTATTCGATCATTCCCGATTCGACACCGCGCATACGATCCGCTTTTCCGGTACGGGATGTCACCGCGATCAATGGGAGATTTTTATACTTATTGTATTTTTTGATCTCAGCGGCCAAGGTATAGCCATCCATTCGCGGCATCTCAATGTCTACAAGCATTGCATCAAACATATACTCGCCCTGCTTCAAGACATTGAGTGCTTCAACTCCATCAATCGCTTCGACAAGGGTGATTCCCATCGGCTCTAATGCTTTACGCATAATGGTACGATCGGTTTTCGAGTCATCAACGATCATCACCGTATAATCGCTCGCTTTATTTTTCACCCCTAAACGCCCTTTGGATTCTGCACTCTCTTGACCGACGGTCGATTTAACCGATTTTGCCATTTGCATCAATGCCGCAACATCAACGATCAATGTCACGCCGCCATCACCGCGAATGGTTGCCCCTGCGATCCCTTCGATCCCTTTGAGATATTCGCCGAGAGATTTGATAACAATCTCTTCTTGCCCAACCAATGAATCGACAATAAGACCGATTTTGCTCTCTGCAAGACCGAGGACAACAACATACGCATGTTCGCTGTTATCAAAGACACGTTCGACTTCGAAAATATCACCGATATGGACGAGGGAGAGAACTTCATCACGTAGACGCATAACGGAGCGGCTCTCAACGGTATAAATCTCATCTTTGCTAATACGCACCGTCTCAAGAACGGATGCAAGAGGGATGGCATAATACTCTTCTTGAACCCCGACAAGCAACGCTTGGATAATCGCCAAGGTGAGCGGGATTTTGAGTTTCATCGACGTACCCTTGCCCACTTCGGAGTCGATATCGATCATACCGTTTAGTTTTTCGATGTTGGTCTTCACCACATCCATGCCGACCCCACGTCCTGAAACGCTGGTGACTTGCGCTGCGGTTGAAAAGCCCGGTCGGAAAATGAGGCCAAATGCCTCTTTTTCAGTCATCCCATCCGCTTCTTTTTCAGTAATGATACCTTTCTCAATCGATTTGGATTTAAGCATATCGGCATCAAGCCCTTTACCGTCATCGATGATTTGAATAACGATATGGTTCCCCTCATGGTATGCTTTAAGATGGATGGTTCCGCCCTCTTCTTTACCGGAGACCAAACGAACATCCGGTGTTTCAATCCCATGGTCACATGAGTTACGGATAATATGGACGAGCGGATCACCGATCTCCTCGACGATCGATTTATCGAGTTCTGTCTCTTCACCCGTAATCTCTAGCTCAATTTTTTTGTTCAGCTCACGCGATAAGTCACGTATCATACGAGGGAATTTGTTAAATACTTTCCCAATCGGAAGCATACGGGTTTTCATAACGGCGATTTGCAAATCGGTGGTAACCAATGAAACGATTGAAACCACTTGATTCAACTCTTCGAGGAAGGCTTCTCCTTCGTAACGTTCTTCAACATCATCATTGATCTTAATCAGACGGTTTTTACCAAGAACGAGTTCACCGATCAAATTCATCAAATGATCCAACCGTTTTACATCGACACGAATCGTTTGCTCGACCGCCGCGCCGCCGCGAGATTCTCCATCCTCTTTCGGCTCCACTTTTCGAGGTGTCGGTGCCACTTTCGGTGCAACTACTTCTACTTTTGGTGCTGCGACCGGAGTAACTGCCACAGGTGCCGGTGGCGCTTTCGGCGCTTCAGGTTCTACACTTTTTTGCGCACGTTTTGCCGCATCTTCGGCTTGACGAACAGCGATAAGACGCTCAATTTCTGCTTCCACTTCCTCTTCACTCATTCCTGAATAATCGGGTTCCTCTTCTTCTGCCATCGGAGTAGCCGGTGGAGCTTTGTGCGCTCGTTTAGCTGCATCTTCGGCTTGACGAACAGCGATAAGCCGCTCAATCTCTGCTTCTACTTCCGCTTCGCTCATTCCAGAGTAATCGGCTTCTTCATCCTCTTGTACCGCTGATGCAGCAACTTCCGGTTCTGGAGCGGGAGCCGGTGCTTCGGCCACAGCACTGAGCGGGGTACCGTTAGCGACCGCATCCAAACGCTCGACACAATGAGTGACTTCCAATCCGCTATCCACACCTCTATCACGGATTCGTACCAACAATACTTTCATCAAATCGATCGATTCGAGGATGACATCCATAACATCCGCATCGATAGTTAAATCTCCATGACGTGCCATATTGAGGAGATTTTCCATATGGTGAGTCAAATGGGTCAATACATCAAAGTTTAAAAAGGAACTCGCCCCTTTAATCGTATGCGCTACCCGAAAGATACGATTTAGTAAATCCAAATCATCGGGTCGTGATTCCAGTTCGACAAGGTCTTGGTCAAGCTGTTCGATCAGTTCAAACGACTCAATCAGAAAATCTTGTAATATCTCTTCAAATTCATCCATTGTCTAACCCCTATTGAATATGAGCACGAACGACACGCGCTACTTCATCGTAAAATAAATTCGAATCAAATTTGACCAAATACGCTTCTCCGCCGGCTTCACGTCCACGCATTTCGCTGAAATGATCGCTAATGGAAGAGTTAAAGACAATCGGTATCATCTTGAAACGCTCATCGGATTTGACATTCGCCGCAAAATGGAATCCATCCATCAACGGCATTTCGATATCCGATGCGATAAGACGGAGTTTGGAGGAAATATTATCACCGTATGCATGGTACAAATCTTCCAAAATTTTAAGCCCTTGCTGCCCGTCCGTTGCTTCGATAACATCAAAGCCCATCTGTTCCAGCGCCTCTTTAATAATACGTCGTGCGGTTGCACTGTCATCAAGAAGTAAAACATGACCGCTAAAGCGATCTTTCCCCTCTTCTAGCTTTCCACGGGAAGGTTGATAGAGACCGAGCTCTTGAACAACCCCTTCCAAATCTAAAATCAAAAGGACACCATCATCTTCAATACGGGTGACACCCGTAATTTTAGAACCGTCCAGCCCTCCGGAGGAGGATATGAAAGAGGCCGGTTCAATATCTTTCCAATTGATTCGGCGGATACGTTTAGCTTCGTGGACCACAAAGCCGATCAGAATATTATTGAATTCGGTAATAATCACACGTGACTCATGGGCCATCTCTTCAGGAGCTTCCACTCCCATCCATGTAGCCAGATTGACGACCGGAATAACCACACCGCGCAAATCGAAAATTCCCTCGATAAACGGAGGGGTTCCCGGTAGTTCGGTTAATTTCGGAAATCGGATAATTTCACGTACTTTAGAGACGTTAACACCGTATATCCCTTCGTATATTTCATCGCCTTCACGCTTAAAAATACGAAAATCGACCAATTCCATCTCATTTGTGCCGACTTTTAAAATATCACCTTGTCCCTTCATCGGGGCTCCTTACGAAAAACTGCTTCGTGTAATAACGGCTGATTTTGGCTTGATTGTACAGTAAAGTATCTTTCATTGCAAGCAAAAGCACCGACGTTAATATAATCTAAATGATTAACTTTGAATATCCGATTTTGGTGGAAATGTCCCTCAATCAAAAGATCGACAGAATCTAGCTTCAGTGATAATAATCGATTTTGGATTAAGTCTTCAAAATGGACAATCTTGCGGCAATGATTTTTTCGTTTCATCTGCTTTTCTAACCATGCAACGATAAAACCGTTCCCAAGTGTATCGATAGCTCTCAACCCCGCAAGAATCAGTGGATTACGGATAAGTACCGTATACACTTCATATCCAAACCCCATATGGCTATCACCATGAGAAAGTGCGATTTTTTTACCTTCATGTACCATCATCAAGGGCTGATTTTCACGACGAATCACTTCTGTTTTCGGGAATAAATCACCGATTAAAAAATCGTGATTTCCCTCTAAGTAAATGATTTCAATCACAGTTGAGAGACGGTTGAGTAAATCGATTACCTCTGTATTGTACTCATAAGTTCGAGGTATCGGACCATAAAGCATGTCTAAGATATCTCCCATCAAAATCAGTTGCGGTGTCGTAATCTCACCTGATTCAAGAGCATATAAAAAATCGATAAAAGGGGTGCGCCACGGGGCGCAATGGGCATCTGCGATGAGAATCGCCCCATTTTTGAGAGGTTTAAGGGACATAAGAGATAGTGGGAATTCCGAGAGTTTCGTCCAATCCCATCATGAGGTTTGCATTGACCAGAGCTTGTGAGCTCGCACCGCGCATCAAATTATCGATTGCACACATCGCGACGAGTGCATTACCATGGCGGGTGGCATACACATCTGCGAAATTCGTTCCGGAGGTCATTTTCGTATGCGGTGGTGCACTACGAAGACGGACAAAGGGTTTATTCTTATAAAATGATTCCATAAGCGCCAAAGGATCGCAATCGGTTTTCAACGTAGCATAAACACACGCAAGCATCCCTCGCGTCATCGGAACCAAGGAAGGGACAAAAGTCACTTTCACTTCATTGGCACATAAAGCCGATGCATGCTGTTCGATCTCGGTAGCATGGCGATGCTTGATGATGTTGTAGCAGTTAATGTTGTCATTGACACTGACGTAATGAACGGCACTGCTCGGAGATTTCCCCGCACCCGAAACACCGGTTTTGGAATCAATAAAAATCGGATTAGTAAGATCAATATGATCCAGAAATGGAGCCAGTGCCATCAAAGAAGCGGTAACATGGCATCCCGGATTAGCAACAAGACGAGATCCGGCGGCAATATTACCGTGGAGTTCAGGGATAGAATAGATCGCATGTGAGAGATTGTCAATATCTTCGTGTTCACAGTAAAATGCTTCGTAATTCTCCTGATTCAGACGATAATCGGCAGAGAGATCGACCACTTTTATCCCACGTTCTAACAACCCTTTTGCACTCTGCATTGCGGTTTTATGCGGCAGGGCTAGGAATATCAGTTCACAAATCTCAGCAGCACGGTCAATATCGACTTTTTCAACACTCAAATCGCATACACCCATCAATGCGGGGTGAAGCTCGGAAACCGTTGTAGCACCTTCGGTATTGGCACAATAGACAAGATTGAAAATCGGATGAGAAATGAGCATTTTAACAAGCTCTATACCTGTATAGCCGCTGACTCCGATAATACCGACGTTAATGGGATTCAAACACAATCTCCTGATATTTCACTTCAAGCACTTCAAAGTTTTTGGTTCCGCCGGGGAGTTTTGCATTCAGTTCATCCCCCTCCTCGCGACCTAAAAGCTGTTTAGCAAGCGGAGAGTTAAATGAAATAAGACCCCGTGCAGGATTGCTCTCACATCCGCCGACGATGGTATACGTGACCTCTTGGTCATTGTCTAAATCGGAGAGTACAACGGTAGAACCAAAGCTGATACGAGCGTGTTCAAGTTCGCTCGGGTCCACGATCTGAGCACGTGAGATTACCTCACCGAGTTCCGCGATCCGTGTTCCGATAAAAGCCTGTTTTTCACGTGCCGCATGGTATTCGGAGTTTTCTTTTAGATCACCGTACTCTTTGGCACGATCGATTTCAACATTAACTGCCGGTAAATCGATATTTTTAAGGGTGTTCAGCTCGTCTGATAATCGCTGAAACCCGTATTTTGTCATGGGTTCTTTTTGTTCCACTGTTTACTCCGCAAAAATAAGTGGGGATATTATAC
>NZ_MIBT01000034.1:52276-75301 GCF_001829605.1 Sulfuricurvum sp. RIFCSPLOWO2_12_FULL_43_24
GCTCATTAAGTCGATAGAGAATCGAATACCCTTGGTACACAAGTTTTCGTATCCCTTTGCCATACTCTTCACATTTGCGTCCCGATTCTGGAAAATGGATTAGAATATCACGAATGTACTCTTTTAATCTCGACATATAAGCGAGAGTCATAGATTCGGATTGAGTTTGAATATAGATGAAATCGGTGATTTTGGTTAATCGATAGGTGGCTTTTTTAGAGAATACGACCGTTTTAATGTTTCGCATACTTTGCCGTAGCCATCTCAAACGCTTCATCAATCCCTATGAATTCATCACGATCGAGTTCTTCAATCGATGTTTTGACTTCACTTTTGATCTTTTGAAAACGCAAAAACTCTACAAACTGGTTCATAAGGCTGTTTTCATCACCATGATACTCGTTTTGGATAAAGCTCTCTAGTTCAGGGTTATTGAGCTGTATTGATAACATCATAACTCCTTTGCATTATTTTAGATTATTGTAGCATAAATCAATACCCGATTCTTCGAAGTGCTAACGAACACATAGCAAGCCCAAATGATCCTGTTACGGCGACGAAACTCCCTTTTTCTTTGATACGGGGGAGTTCTGAGGAGCAGATACAGCTGAAATCGCCTTTAAATTTACGTTTACGAAGCTCATTACGAAGTTTAGAGGCGAAGGGGTCTCCTTCGGTTTTCCAGATGGAACGTACTTCGATTTTGGTCGGATCAAGCCGTTTAGCCGAACCGACGGAGGAGATGAGTTTAGGGTAGCATTTTTGGATGAGTGCGAGTTTAGCGCGCATATCATCAATTGCATCAAGGATCAGATCAAAGGAGCTAAAATCGAACGCCTCAACCCATTCGGGGGTGATCTTATCGCTGATGGCAATCACTTCGGGATAGTGCGTTTTGAGCGCTTCGACTTTCAGTTCCCCCTCGTGGTTTTCCGAGTGCATCTGACGGTTTTGGTTTGTCACATCGTAGCGGTCGAAATCGACGATCGTGATATGGCGTACTCCAGAGCGGTAAAGACAATCAAGACAAAAACTCCCGACACCGCCGACACCGAGTAGAAGGATGTTAGCGTTTTGAAGTTTTGCGTGCGTCTCTTCTCCGAATACTAGCTTCGTGCGGGTATGTCTCATAGCCACTCTCGTAATTGCTGCATCGACTTATAGGCACTCATATCGAGTTTGATCGGGGTAAGAGAGACTTTTCCCGCTTCAATCGCTTCGAAATCACAAAGTGTACTCCGCTTTTCACGCGGTTTATACTCCAAAGGATGAAGCCCGAGCCAGTAGTATTCCATCCCTCTAGGATTACGGTGCAGGTGGGCATCATTGGCGTAGTAGCGATATCCCGCATAGGTGACGGCAAATTCCAATTCTTCGACATCGTGGGGAATATTGACATTTAAAAACTCTCGCTCGTTCAACGGAAAATCCCCTGTCAAAATTTTCTCGGCAAGATGACGGATCGCTTGTTTGGCCAATGCAAAATCACCGACGGGTTGAGTAAAATCCATTACTTGTGATATTGCAATAGCAGGGACATCGTGCAAAACCGCTTCCATCGCCGCCGCCGCAGTTCCAGAGTAGGTGATATCCTCACCCATGTTGGAGCCTTTGTTAATCCCGCTAATGAGTAAATCGGGTTTGGACTCTTCGAAAAGCGAATGCAGCGCAAGGTAGACGCAGTCACTCGGAGTTCCGTCATCGAGTTTATAAAAATCATCCCCGACACTGATAAAGCTGAGCGGTCGCGTAAGTGTCAGCGAATGTCCGCATGCCGATTTCTCCGTTGAGGGGGCAACAACGGTAATCTGACCTAACCCATCCAATGCTTCGATAAGAGCCAAAAGCCCTGCCGATTCGTATCCATCATCATTCGTGATCAAAATTTTTTTCATCTATTTCCTTTTAGATTTTAGCGGAACAAAAATAAAGCAATTACGATCCCCACGCCGTTCATATGCCAACACGTATCCATGCTCTTTTAAAATTGCGTCAACAATGTAAAGGCCCAACCCGAAACTGTCTTTCGTCGGGTGATCTTTGGTAAAAGGTTCGATGTAGTAGCTAAGCGGTTTTTTCAGCGGTTCGCCCAAATTACTAAAGAGAATCTCTCCTCCTTCTACCGTTATCTCCATTCTTTTGTCGGGAGAGTATTTGATTGCGTTGTCGATCAAATTTTTCACCGCAGTGACAAACAAGCGATAATCAACCTCCATTTTGATCGACGTATCAACGTTACAGCTCACCGAATCATAATCAACCATTGCCGAATCGACGGCACCGTCAATGATATCGACCAGACGATACTCTTTTTTCTCATGATACTGATTCCCCGATGTAATCTCTTCAATCAGTGCAAATTCACCGATCAAAGACTCCAGCCGCTCAAAAATACCTTCAAACCTTGCTTGCTGTTTTTCATCGCTGAGCATGGTTGCCACAATCCGCCCCTTGGCAATCGGGGTTTTAAGTTCATGCATGATGTTACGTAAAAAGAGGGTGCGCGATTCGATCAGCGAGCGGATTTTGTTTTGGGTGGTATCGAGTTCATTCGCAATCAACGCAATCTCATCACTCCCGTCGATACGAAATCGTACCCCCATGTCCCCTTCCCCGAAACGGGCAATCTGTTTGCGTAAACGACGCAGCGGACGCAAACGATAAATAATAAGGGCAAATGAAACCATCAAAACAAGCATCAATGTTCCATAGGCTGAGATCAAATTGACCGGATGGTAGGGTTCAATGTCCCGATCCAGAAGAAGGACACTGTGACGAGACGATTCAACCCAAAAATAGATATTACCTCGATACTCGATCATCGAGGTAATCACCTGCTCGGCTAAATGGGTTTCAAATGGAGCGTCTGAAAGGGTATACTCTTCCATCACTTCATCCCCGTTCCCGTCACTTTTGAGAATTTTCCCTTGACGGATGATCGTCTCATATACCCCTTCATCACTGATCTCTTCGAGATCATACAACGCCAAATTAGCCTCAAACATCGGCTCTGAAATTTGCTTAATAATATAGGTGTGATAGATTTGACTGATAAGAGAGTGTTTGGTGAAAATGTTATCGATATGTTTGGTGCGATTGATCTGATAAAGCTGATAAAAGGTGTAGCTGACACTCGATACAGTTACAACGAGTGCAAAGGCTACGGTTGCAAGAACCGCATTATTTTTAATCATTTTAACAGTTTGTAGCCGATGCCACGGATCGATTCAATCAGAGCTTTATCCCCGAGTTTATTTCGAATACGCCCCATCATGACATCAATACTTTTGTTCGAAGAGTCTTCGTTGATCGCTGAAACATTATGAATTAAATCTTCGCGCGACACCACCATCCCCTGTTTTTTAATCATATGGGCGAGAATCCCGTATTCAGCGTTTGTCAGTTCAAGAGGACGCCCTTTGTAGCTGATCTGCATCGCGGATTCGTTGAGTTTAAAATCACATGCAATCTCAGATGCGGCTACGGATGCAGCGTCATATCGGCGTAACACCGAATGGATACGGGCTTCAAGCTCTCGCGGATCGTAGGGTTTTGGGAGATAATCATCGGCTCCGAGTTCGAGGGCATTGATCTTATCGGTCACATCTGAACGGGCTGAGGAGATGATGATAGGGATATTTTGACGTGCACGGATCGCTTCGCATACTTCCAATCCATCCATACCCGGCAGAGTCAAATCGAGGATCACTGCATCAAATTTTTCCAATTTGAGAATGCTGAGCGCTTTAAACGGATCATCTTCCGTCGTGACTTGGAAATCATACTGTTCTAAAAATTCGGTGAGGATCTCGGCAAGCTCGAGATCGTCTTCTATCATTAATATTTTACTCATACTGATATTGTAACAAAGAGTGGTTAATGATTACCTAACTCAACCACAATGTCAAATGATAGGCGACAAATGCCAGCGAATAGGCCACGATACTCGTAAAGAGAAATAAATAGCCGAAATATTTGATTCCTCCCGCCTCACGGGTAAAGACAACCGACGCTGCCAAACAGGGAAGATACGTCATGATAACAATGATAAACGCCACTGCGGATGCAAAAGGCATCTGAGAACTGATCGTAGAGATGAGAGAGTGATCCGCTTCGGTCGCATCGCTTCCGAGTGAATAGAGAACCCCCATCGTTGAAACAACAACCTCTTTGGCCGCAAGCCCCGTCTGTAATGCTACCGCCATTTTCCAATCAAATCCCAAAGGTGCAAATACCGGCTCGATAGCATGACCGATTTGACCCAAAAAGCTCTGCGAAAGCTGCGCTTCAGCAAGCTGATTTTCGAGAGTTTTCACTTCATTTTCCGATACTGCGGCCTCAATTTTCACTCCAAATAAAGCGTTTAGAGAAGCGTCTTTCGGATAGGTACTGAGAAACCATACGAGCAATGATGCAGCGGCAATAAAGGTCCCCGCTTTTTTCAGATACATCATCGTCTTCGTTACGACCGTATGCCAGATCAGTTTTACGGAGGGGAGACGGTATTTTGGCATCTCCATAACGAACGGTTCATCAATCCCTTTGAATGCCGTTACTTTCAAGATTTTTGCCACAACCAACCCGATCATCGCGCCAAGAATATAAATTCCAAAAAGGATATTTCCCGCCATTTCAGGGGCAAAAAAAGCTCCTGTAAAAAGGACATAGACGGGGAGACGTGCGCCGCAGCTCATAAATCCGATGACAAAAAGGGTCAAAAGGCGATCACGGTCATTTTTAAGAATCCGTGCCGACATATACGCCGGAATCGAACATCCGAATCCCGATACAAGAGGGATAAAAGACTGTCCGTGCAGACCAAATTTGTGGAAAAACCCGTCCAGCAAAAAAGCAACCCGTGACATATACCCCGTTGATTCGAGCAGGGCGATCCCGACAAAAAGGATCACGATATTCGGGACGAAAAGGACAACTGCCCCTACCCCCGCGATGACACCGTCTACAATGAGAGAACGAATTTCATTATTCCCGATTGTAGCGCCTACAACCTCTCCGAACCATCCGAAAAAGGCATCGATCCAATCCATCGGAATGGAACCGATTTCAAAAGTGAGCTGAAATAACGACCACATGAAAAAGAGAAAAATCGGAATACCGAATATCGGATGAATCAATACCGAATCAATCTTCTCCGTTGTTGTTTTCTTCAACGGTGTTTTTGGTTTAACTTTTACCGCTTCAGCGATGATACCACGGTTAAACGAGAAATATTCTTCCGCCAATGCCTCTTTCATATCATCCGTATCGTGGTGAAGCAATACGTGACGGTCTGCTTCGATCAGCATCGGCTGCAATTCTGTCCAAATCGGATTGTCATGCAATACACGATAGGTTTTTTTCTCTTTTTGCAAAAGGTTGATTGCAATATTACGGTTGGAGATTGACGCTTTGAACTTATGTTTATCAAGGTAATCGGCGATCATATCGATCTCTTCTTCGACGGCTTCGCTAAAGATCAGTTTTTGCTCTTGATATGAGGCCTCATGGGTTTTTATTACCGCTTTCATAAGCGCTTCCAAACCTGTTTTAGCCGCCGCAGAAACCCGAATACACGGAATCCCCAATAGCTGTGAGAGGTAGGGTGCGTTGATATCGATCCCCTCTTTATCCGCTTCATCGGACATATTCAGAGCTATCACCATTTTTTTGCTCATCGTCATAAGTTCGGCGGTAAGTTGAAGATTTTTTTCCATATTGGTCGAATCAAGGACATTGATGATTAGATCGTACGACTCATTACATAGATAATCGTGAGTTACTCTCTCTTCAATCGAATAATCGGTAAAGGCATACGTTCCGGGGAGGTCAACGACGCTGAATTCATACCCGCCGTGTTCAAATGTGACTACGGTTTTCTCAACCGTTACCCCGGTAAAGTTTCCGACATGCAGCCTCGCATTGCCGATCGAGTTAATCAACATACTTTTGCCGACGTTAGGCTGCCCGACAAGAGCTACGGTAATTTTTTTAACGGACATCGGACACCTCGATCAACTCGGCTTCTTCGCGGCGCAATGCAATATTGACATTCCCGATTTTAATCTCAAACGTGCTTTTAGTCATCCCGCATTCAAGCATTTTTACCTCGGCACCTTTCATCAGACCAAATGAGATGAGGCGCTGTTTGAGAGCTCCGGTAGCATTGATTTTTATCACCTTGCATGACCCGCCTCGAACGCATGCACTTAAAAGAGTCATTGAGTTGTTATCCATTGTATTACCAATTTTTTGCGACATTATAACATGTTTATTGACAATCATTCTCAAATATTAAACAATAATGCTTATCACTATTGACATTTACCTTTGATTTACTCTATACTTCGACAAATACAATTGATATAGATTATCAATATATTTACATCAGGAGTACCCTATGAATCAAAAACTGTTTCTATCTTGCTTATGTGCAAGTGTTCTTCTCTCTCCGCTCTTTGCTGATGAAAATCTGCTGGGATTTACGAAATCCTCTGAACCGCTCCCTACAGGTGCTATCGATTTTGTTCAACATTTTGAACATCATGGTGATAAAGGATCGGGAAGCTATAAAGCCCTCTATTCCAAAACAGAGCTTGAATACGGTGTAACCGATAAATTTACCATTGCAGGCTATATTTTAGGTCAGTCGGTCAAAACTGAGGGAATTATCGTCGATGGCTATATCCCCGGTGATCATTCCGGCGGTTTTGAGTTTTCAGGATTTGAGGTGTCAGGAAAATATAATTATCTCAGTGCTGCGGGAGATGATTTTGGACTCTCTAATTATTTTTCCTATCGCCACCTCTCAAAAGATCCCCATTCGGGTCAAGACAAAACTGTCGATACCTTTGAGCTTAAACTGTTAGCTCAAAAATATTTTCTCGACGGACAACTCATTTGGCTTGGAAATCTTGGGTTAGAAACTACACGCGCGCAACGAAAAGCACTCCCTACCAGTCAATGGAATCATCTTAATTCCAAAGGATTCTATGAAACTGAGACTGAAGCAACCGCTAACAGCGGAGCAGTGTATGATTGGCCAACCCATCCTGAAATGGAAATCGGGATTATGGCTTCCACCGGAATTTCGTATCGCTTTATGGACAATTGGTTTATCGGAGCTGAATATGTCTATGAAAACGAGAGCGAAACCGAAGTGGGTATCGAACGTTACAGCCATTATGCCGGTCCCTCATTACACTATGGCTCACAAAAATGGTGGATGACACTTTCCTATTTACGCGAACTCAACGGTGGGGGAGAGGCATATGATGAACAAGATGATGCCAATTTACATCTCATTGAGCGTACTAAAGACAAGTATTATTTTAAAGTCGGATTTAATTTCTAGGAGGAGATCATGAATACCAATACGTGGCTATTAACCCCTGCACTCATATTGAGTGCAGTACCGGCAATCTATGCCAAAGATTTTAGTTTTCAATATCCGACCTATTCGGAATCGCAAAAATCATTTTTTCCGCAAGCCACTACCTTTGTCCCCTCTGATATTGTTTTGCTTGATAGTGAAATCGATCAAGTGGAACAAATGAGCAAAGTGCGTGTACGTGATCCCAAACAAAAAATTTGGAAAGTGGAACAAAACGGTCATCAAATCGGCTGGTTTATCCTTGACAAAGTAATCGGAAAGCATGAACTTATTACGTATTCAATAGCACTTGATATGAGTAACAAGGTCAAAGGAATTGAGGTACTTGATTTCAAAGAGAGTTATGGTGAACAAATTCGTGAAATCCAATGGCGTGCCCAATTCATTGGCAAAACACACAAAGACTCACTCAAACTAAACGGTGATATTCGTAATATCAGCAGTGCAACCCTCTCATGTAAAAATGTCACCAACGGTGTCCGCCGCGTACTCGCCACGATGGAAGTTAAATTCAAATGAAACAACGTTCTCGCCCCCTTTTGGGGACGTTTGTCGAAATATCTGTTCCAATGAACAGCGCTCCGGAGTGCCTAGATAAAGCATTCGAGGGCATTGCTTTTATCGAATCAGTCTTGAGCTTTTTTAACCATGAATCAGACGTTTCTCGCATCAATGCACTCTCCCCCAATACCCCTTTAACTATTCATCCTCATACCTATAGGGTTCTCTCTTTTGCACAAGAACTCTCTCGTCATAGCAACGGTATTTTTGACGTCACAGTTGGTAATACCCTCGCACAAAAAGGTTTTTTACCACAAAAAGATTATCTGATGTATGATGGAAAGTGGAGCGATATCGTCCTAGGGGAAGATTCATCTATTCTGCTGACCAAACGAGTATGTATCGATTTAGGTGGAATTGCGAAAGGATATGCCGTCGATTGCGCCATCCAAGTACTACGTGAATACGGTATCACGTATGGCAGTGTCAACGCGGGGGGAGATTTACGTGTTTTTGGAAGCACTCCTGAGTCTCTTATCGTCCGACATCCCATTACACCCACTCAAACGATCTATTTAGGTGAGTTATTACACAATAATGCCGCCGCTACCTCTGCCGGATATTATTCCCGAACCAATGAGTCGTTACCTATCGTTCACCCCCATCGCTCTCAATGTATCAATAGCTATGAGAGTGTCACTATCTTGGCACCTACATGCATGATTGCCGACTCACTCACCAAGGTATTTTTAATTGACCCGCACAATTCACATCCATTACTCTCTCATTACAATGCGCGAGTCTTCCTCCTGCGTTATGATGAAGAACAAAAAATCCTCAACGTCTTTGATTCCAAAGTCTCCTAATGCTCTTTAGAAGTTATAGCTGAGACGAACAAGAAAACGCTCATATCCGCCATCATAGGTGAGGTCGAACTCATCCACAGCCGTATTCTTATTTTTATCATCAATCATTGCATAGCTTACTTCGGCATTTAACCCTTTGCTCACTTCATAGGTGGCGATGAGATCGATCTCTTTGACTTTCATATCTGCCGGAGCACTTTTGAAATTTCCATACAGTGCGCTCAACATCAATCCCTCAATTCCGGCATTTGCCATATCGAATTTTGCACTGAACTGATACGCTTTGACGTCCTCAAATCCGTCAATCGTCATCTCTTCCATTGAGGTGAGGTATGGTCCGCCGCCGAAGCCGTTGCCTATAAAGTTACCTTCATAATTTGATACTTTGTTATACGCTGCACCCACACTCACCATTCCGACATTAACACTTGCTCCGATACCGTACACATTGCCGTCCAAACCACTATTATTTTCTTCGGAAAAATTTGCAAATTGTCCGACTAATTCGACCCCCAGAGTCTCATTCATAGGGATAGCATAGATCGCATCGGTATAGAAAGCCTTTGAAAGTTTATTCCGATGATAGAACCACCCTTGTAGGGTAAGATTCTCAATGCTTTCGTTCAAAATACCGATAACGGATGCACCGTCACTTTGATGATTGGATCCAAATTTTTGAAACTCGCTGATACTGTCATTATGCCCTTGCGGAGCATCGTATCCTGCCCAACGTATCATGTATCCGCCGACCAAAGTTGTCCCCTCGATTCCCCTGTAAGTTGCCATCGCTGCTTCAAAGCTATTGGGGTGCATACGGATATCATCGGAATCGGCTAACGGCGTATCGATCAATTGACGTCCGACACGGAGGTTTAGATCATTCGTGCTGTAATCGATATATGCTTCACCTACATATGCAAATGATTTCCCTTCAGTATCAAAAAAATCCGGATTGAGTCTAGCATCATTACCGGTTGCAAAATGGAGCTTTTGAGACACATATGCGGCGACACCGAGCTTAATCTCATACCATGCCGCCGTTTCATATTTCAATATACCTCCGATAGAAGTTCCGTAGGTATCGGTATCCACCGCATTATCCTGATTTACATACGCAGCACGAATCTGTCCGCTTCCCTTTCCCTCACCAAACGCTTCGTCGATACTCGCACTATTTAGTACAGCAACTGCTACTAAACTCATCATAACAGTTTTCTTCATTTGTATCCTACATATTTGTACCAAATGAATTTACATTCACTTTTAACAGAAGTATAACTTTTCGATATAAAAAAAATATTATATTTTTACATTCTTATAAAATATCAGGACCAAACTGATTTTTAGCCACAACCAGGTAATGATAACATGTTTTATTATCATCTATACCTTTTTCGATTTCGTTATAATGTCAAAAAAGTACAGTAATATGAAAACGGAGCATTAATGCAATTTCTATGGCGTTCTACCAGTCACTTCAATTTAGCCAATCTCGTTACGATGGCCAATATTACCTGCGGGTTATTAGCAACCTATTTCATTACACAAGATCAGTTTATGATTGCCGTCATTTTGGCATGGATGGGGGGCGCATTTGACATCATTGACGGGAAAATTGCCCGTAAATTCGGTCTATCGAACGAATTCGGAATTCAGCTCGACTCTTTTGCCGATTTCCTCAGCTTCGTTCTCGTACCCACCTTCTTTATCTTCCAAGGGGTCTATACTCACCTCTCAGGCATTCCTCTCATTATTACCTCAATCGCTTCGATCTACTATGTTATCAGCGGTCTTCGCCGTCTTATCCAGTTTAATATTAACGCCGATGCGGGAGAGGTAGCCAAACATTTTACAGGAGTTCCAACACCGCTGGGGGCGATTTTGCTGTGGCTAGTATGGCTTGGGTCAGGGTTTATCGGATGGATGGGGGTGCTTGCCCTCATGATCATTATTGGGGCGTTGCTTAATTCAAAAGTGAAGATTCCGCATCTATAAGAGAGCAAAAATAGTATGAACATTATCTATCTTTTGGTCTTTATGTCATTCGCAGCGATTGCAGATCAATGTATAAGTTATAAAAATACAGAAATCAAAGGAACACTTTATCGCCAAACATTTCCTGGCGCTCCAAATTATGAGAGTGTTGTGTCTGGAGATATGGCGGAAACATCTTTTCTATTAAAGCTACCTCTACCAAAATGTGTTTCAGATGGCAAAGGAGGAGGAGAACTCCAAGAAAACTTTGACTCGGTAACTGATGTTCAGTTGGTACTTACTGGTCAATCTACCTACAACAGCCTACGTCCTTTTATCGGAAAATCAATTACGTGTAAGGGCAACTTATTTTCTGCTATCACAGGTCATCACCATACAAAAGTTCTTCTTTCTGAGGCTTTCTGCCATTAGAAATATAATTCATTTTCAATTCAATAATAAAAGTTTTTCTTTCAATATTGGTAATTCTTGAATCGTCAAATCCCATACGATCCTAGGATCAACCCCAAAATATTCATGGACGATAAAATTACGAAAATCTTTTACCATCCGCCATTCATAATCAGGAAAGCGTTCTTCTAAAAGATCGATAATCGCACTAATCGCTTCTCCTATAACGATATATTCCCGAAGCGTTGCACTGTATGTTTTTCGATCATTGATAAACGTATCAAAATCAATCCCCTCCACATAACTTTCAACCGCTCGAACAGATTCTAATATATCATCGACATAAAGACGGTGATCTCGCTTAGACATAGATAATCTCTTTCTGGACAAACTCTTTTGCGATAGGCTTAAGGGTGCTTTCGATTCCCAAATCGATTTTAGGGTATAGATTGGTTTCGAGATACTGTTTCAATCCAAAAAAACTTCTAAATTTATTAGGGGCATCAATCTCTACGGCAATATCGACATCACTCTCTTCATTCGCATCACCACGTGCATAACTGCCGAATAAACCAATCTGAGTTACACCGAAATTTTGTTTTAGTGACTCTTTGTGATCGGACAAAAAAGAAAGGATATGAAGTTTTGATGTCATCTCTATGGTTCCCCATTTTTATCTATTATTCGTAAATAGTGAGAATATTATAACTCAACTTTCATCACTCTCATCTTCTTCATTATCCACTACCGAGGACGGAAGCATCTTCTTCGGTTTCAATCCCAGTTTCCGCATCGACTCGACGCGACGGATCAGATTCCCTTTTCCGGTTGAAAGTTTGTTCATCGCACCCTCATAGCTTTTTTGAGTACGTCCGATCTGCTCACCGATCTTCTCCATATCCTCCACAAACGCTACCAGTTTTTCATAGAGAGCTTCGGCGGATTCGGCAATCGCTTTGGCATTACGCTCTTGGTATTCGCTTCGCCAAATGTGCTCGATGGTGCGCAATGTCACGAGAAGGGTCGATGGAGAAACAACAACGATGTTTTGTTCATACGCCGTTTTAAAGAAGGTGTTATCCTGCTCAAGTGCCAGAAGGAATGCCCCCTCGATCGGCATAAAGAGGAGGACAAAATCGAGGGTGCGTACCCCGCTGAGTTGTTCATAGCGTTTGGAGCTTAATCCTTTGATATGAGCATGGATCGAGAGAAGGTGCTGTTTCAGTGCATGAGCGCGATCTTCGTCGTTTTCGGCACGGATAAAGGCATCATACGCGACGAGGGAGACTTTTGAATCGATGATGATATCTTTGTTCTGCGGGAGATGGACGATCACATCGGGACGAAATTTTTTCCCCTCTTCATCGCTGAGGGTGCTTTGGATATCGTACTCATGCCCCTCACGTAAACCTGATTCTTCTAAAATCCGCTCCAACACGATCTCGCCCCAGTTCCCCTGCGTTTTATTCTCTCCCTTGAGTGCTTGGGTGAGATTGATCGCATCTTGGCTGAGCCGTTCATTGAGGGTTTTCAGACGGAGTATTTCGTCTTTGATACTTTGACGCTCTTTTGCATCGTGAATAAACTGCTCTTTGCTCTGCGTTGCAAACTGGGTAATCTGCTCACGGAACGGTTTGAGGAGGAGATCAAGTCCTTTGGTATGGGCTTCATCAAAGGTTTTCGCTTTTTGTTCAAAAATCTGTGTGGCAAGATGTTCGAACTGAGCTTTCATTTGCAGTTTTGCTTCATCGAGGAGGCGAAGCTTCTCTTCAAATGAGCGTGAGGACTCTTCGTGGCGGGTATGGAGCACCGCGTAATCGCGTTCTAATGCGTGGTACTCTCTCTGGCTATTCTCTAACTCTGCTTGGAGTTTGCCTTTGAGGCTCTGTTCTTGTGCATACAGTTCTTGGATCTGTAATGCACGCGCTTCGAGGAGTGCGTAGTGTTGACGGGATTGATTCCACATCCACATGAGTGTTCCGGCAGCACTAAAGCCTATAAGTGTAGTTATTTCATATATCATAAGAGTGATTATAACCCATCACTCCTAAGAGGTAAAAAAAATGGCAAATTGCCCTATTTTTTCTCACCCAGAGCTGTACCTAAATATCCTAACGATCCGACTGCCCCAGCGAGACTTTGCTGCCAATCTGCGGGCATAAAGACGACTTTTGAGTTTGCTGATTCACTCAAATTTTTCACACTGTCAATATAACGCTGTGCCAACAGATAGTGTGGAGAAGCCTCTCCCGCTGCAAATCCCTGTGCCACAACAACCATCGATTTGCGATCCCCTTCGGCCAGTTCTACTTTTGCCTGAGCTTCAAGTTTCGCTGCTTCGAGTCTCCCTTCTGCTTGTAAAATAACGGATTGTTTTAACCCCTCTGCTTGAGCGATAGCAGCTCGTTTCTGACCGTCCGCGATCAAAATAGCCGCTTCACGTTCACGATCTGCCGCCGCTTGACGCTCCATCGCCTCTTGGAGATTTTGACTCGGGCGAATATCCTGAACTTCCAAATTACCCAATGTCAAACCCCATCCGCTGAGCGAATCGCGGATCTTGCCCGCAACTTCGGCTTTGATCACATCACGTTGGGAGAGCGATTCATTGAGCGTCATCCCTCCGATCACCGCACGCAGCGTCGTTGTGGTCATATTGGCAACGGCACTCTCAAAATTGCTGATCGAATACGACGCTTTACCCGGATCGGTAACACGGTAAAAGACGACCGCACTGATAATAACAACGGCATTGTCTTTGGTGATCACCTCTTGTTCGCGCGTTTGCTGGATCAGCTCTTTGGTGACGATTTTATACGCGACAATATCCACAATCGGAATCAGCAAATGCAACCCCGGTAAAAGGGTGGTATGATATTTGCCCAACCGCTCGACGACCCACTCTTCCCCTTGGGGAACGATACGTACCATTTGCGACAGTGTATACACCACCGCGACCATTAATACTAACGGAAAAAGAAGCGTTGCATCCATACTATGAATCCTTTGATTTAAATTTTTTCGACAATGAGCGTATTACCGTTCAATTTTACAATCCGAATCTCGGCGTTGGGTTCAATCGTGCCCTCAGCACTCACTGCAGGCCAATGACGCCCTCCGATCACCGGTTCATACAGTTCTACTTCCCCCTCTTGGTGCGGTGAAATGATACTCAAGGCCACACCCTTGATCCCGACAAACTCATTATGGGTTCCTACCGCATCCTGAGTATCATCCCCCATACCCCGCTTTTTAAACACTACCGCTCCGATAATCATAAATACCGAAGCGATAATCAACTGCCAAAAGAGCGATTCCGGGAGAAAAAACGACACTGCCGCTGCCGCTAAAAAACCTACTCCCGCAAACAGCGCAAAGAAGGTAGGGATTGTCATCTCAACCACAAATGCCAAAACACCTAAAATCAGCCAAAGATAATACGACATCCTCTACCCCTGCACTTTGATAGCGGCATAGCGTTTTTCCAGTGCCGTTAACTCTTCAAACTTAGGACCGTTCATCAATTTTAGAAAAATACCAAAACTAATAAGCACCAAAGGGGTTTCCAATTGTCCGCTTGAAAGATACAAAATTATCCCTCCGATAGTGATAGCTTCACATAAACTCCATAATATAAAGAGTGTGGAAAGATAATTAGAAAAAAAAGACGGTTGATCTGGGTTCTTTGCATCTTTCGATTTTTTAAATATGTTATCTGATGACAACAACTTTTGACGCATGTATCGAACAATCCCCACTGCAATCAAAGCGTACGCAAATATCCCATAAGTTACTGTCGTCAATGTCGAAGCATCGTTAATAGCAGGGGGAATTGGCGCATACAAATGGATAAAGACAATAACAACTCCATACGTAAAACTACCCATCATCATCATAAAATGAATCATCCGAAAAGCTCGAAGTTTTTCTCGAATCAGCGAATTTATATCTTCCATACATTCCCTTTATTTATAAATCGGAACATAGCATACAACTTCAATACTTACGCTATAATAAACTAAAAAAAACGAACTTTACATGAAAATATCATCCAATACCCTCTGCCCCTGTCACAGCGGTAAAAAATACAAACAATGCTGCCAACCTTACCACAAAGGGATACTCCCCTCTAATGCAGAAAAATTGATGCGTTCACGCTACAGTGCCTTTGGACTGGGTTTAGCCGAATACATCATGGCAACGACCCATCCTGATAATATAGACTTTAGTGATGATAAAGTGAACTGGAAACAAAGCATTATGCACTTTTCGGAAAACACCCGCTTTTTAGGCTTAAAAATTACAAAGTTTCTTGATGGAGAGGGTGAAGCATTTGTAACATTTGAAGCGATGTTGGATAGCGGCATTTTAAAAGAGAAAAGCCGCTTTTTAAAAATAGAGGGGAAATGGCTCTATGAGAGCGGAAAATTTGAAGACTAATCAGCGCGCTATGGCATCAGATCATTTAAACGGGTCCCCATTGATCACCAATCGAAATCCGATGTCATTGGAGACAAAATCGGGGCGGGAATAACCTCGGAACGAACTTCGAAGACACAAATAACCCGTTTTGTAGCTTCCCCCGCGACGTACTTTGAACGATTCACTCTCAGCCCCGCCGATACGGGGGCTTCCATCCCTCGGAGCACCGTTATAGTTGGCGAAAAAATCGTCCTCGCACCACTCCCATACATTCCCCAGCAGCCCATAAATCCCTAATCGATTCGGTGTTTTACACTCTACCGTAGCGGTTCGCCCGTTGGAACTGTATTCATAGATAGCGTGATCATCAAGCATCGCTTCGGAATCACCGAAGGTAAAACGGGTATTGCCTCCCGCTTTTACGACGTATTCCCACTGAGCTTCGGTTGGCAAAGCATAAAAACGGGTTTTTCCCTCGTAACGGTTCAGCAGCTCTACGTATGCCTTTGCATCAAACCAGCTCACCTGTTCCACCGGATGACGGCGGGAGCTCTCCTCTTCAACTTTATCATTTTTAAAAAATGCAGGATTAACGCGGGTGAGTTTAAAATATTGTTCTTGAGTTACCGGGTATTTCGCAATCCAAAATCCGCTCAGCTTGACGGGATGCTCAGGAGATTCGACATCTCCCCCCTCGTTATACTGCGGATTACGACCCATCGTAAACTCTCCGCCGTCGATGTAGAGAAACTCCATCCCGATCGAATTCGTAAAATCTCTGGGAGTCTCTACGGCTTTGACCACGACAGTTTCTTCAGTTTTCTTTTTTAAAAAATCGAGCAAAATGAACCTTTTCAAATATGTTTATTACACTTCTGAAAATCAGTGTAGCAAAAAGCGTTCACATCTTGATCCGATGCTTACTATTTTGACCCTTTTGAGATAAAATCTTCTGCATGAAACTCTTTTTTTCTATACTCTTGCTACTCTCTTCATTGTCTGCAAAAGATATTGATCTCTACGCAACGCCAGGAATGATATCGCACCATTTCGGCAGTACTGAAAATGGAGGAAAATATAATGAAAATCATCATGCTTTCGGGGCAGAACTCCTATACGATCAGCACTACACCTTGGCCTATCTTCATTTTACCAACTCCCGTAACAAAACAACCGATATTACAGCAATCGGCTATCGATACGATCTGATAGATTCCTTTGGTATCTACGGAGTCATCGGATATCAACACGGTTACTGCTTCGATGGGCTCAAATCGGTCGAATGTACTGAAGGAAAAGACAATACCGGTATTGCTTTTATGCCGATGCTGTATTATCGCCATAAATATTTTATTCTCGACTTTATGACACAAGGGAGCATGATCGCTCTCAAACTCAATCTTAAACTTTATCCGTACTAAATATTCCCTTTCTTGACAACCTGCTTCGCTATAGTTTATAATGTCGGAACAAAACAATGACCTGTCAATGACATCTCACCTAAAACTCGCCGATTAAATCCACACACTTTAAGGCATTCCACGCATGAGCGATACCGCAAAAACTCCTCGAAATAACTCGAAAAACCGTACCCACATACCGGTTGACGGCTTTACCATTGAAGCCCTACGTACTAAAAAACTCGAAGATCTCCTCGAGATTGCCGCGTCATTGAACATCGAAGACCCCAACGAACTCAAACGCCAAGATTTGATTTTTGAAATTCTTAAAACCCAAGTTCAACAGGGTGGATTCATTCTCTTCACCGGTATTTTGGAGATTATGCAAGACGGCTACGGCTTCTTGCGTGCGGTAGACCAAAGCTTCAGCGACTCGATGCACGATGCTTATGTTTCCAGCACTCAAATCCGCCGTTTTGCTCTTCGTAACGGGGATATCGTTACCGGGCAGGTTCGTGCACCGAAAGACCAAGAGCGCTACTATGCCCTCCTCAAAGTCGAAGCGATCAACTACCTCCCTCCCGAAGAGTCTAAAAAACGTCCACTCTTTGAAAACCTTACACCTCTTTATGCATTAGAGCAAATTAAACTCGAATATCAGCCGACCAAACTTACCGGTCGTATGATGGACCTTTTTGCCCCTATCGGTAAAGGACAGCGCGGACTCATCGTTGCACCTCCACGTTCCGGTAAAACAGAGCTCATGAAAGAGATCGCACATGGGGTGACGAACAATCATCCTGAAATCGAGCTCATGGTTCTCCTCGTCGATGAACGTCCCGAAGAAGTTACCGACATGGAGCGCTCCGTCAAAGGGGAAGTCTACAGCTCAACGTTCGACGAACCGGCAAAAAATCACGTCAAAGTAGCCGAAATGGTGATCGAGCGTGCAAAAAGACGCGTTGAGCTTGGCAAAGACGTGGTTATCCTCCTTGACTCGATCACCCGTCTTGCCCGTGCGTACAATACCGTTACTCCGAGTTCAGGAAAAGTTCTCTCGGGAGGGGTGGATGCTAATGCACTCCATAAACCGAAACGATTCTTCGGTGCGGCGCGTAACATCGAAAACGGCGGAAGTTTGACCATTATTGCAACTGCCCTCGTCGAAACGGGAAGCCGTATGGATGAAGTCATTTTCGAAGAGTTCAAAGGGACCGGTAACTCCGAGATCGTCCTCAGCCGTAAAATCTCCGATCGCCGTATCTTCCCGGCTATCGATATTCTCAAATCGGGAACCCGTAAAGAAGAACTCCTCCTCGGGCCGGATGTGCTGCAAAAAGTATTCGTACTTCGTTCGATGCTGCATAAACAAGAGGACGAAGTCGAAGCACTCCGCTTCCTCTACAACACCATGCTCAAAAGTAAATCGAATATCGAGTTTCTTGATAGTATGAACGAGTCAAGCAAATAAGATGAGAGTCGGCGTCTTTGATAGCGGTGTCGGAGGATTAAGCGTCGTCAAATCGTTGTTGGAGCATAAACTCTTTGAAGAGATTATCTACTTCGGCGATACTGCCCGCGTCCCCTACGGCGTCAAAGATCAAAACACTATCATCCGCTACTCTCTCGAAGCCCTCGAATTTTTCAAAAACTTTGAAATCGATCTGTTGATCACTGCATGTAATACCGTCAGTGCTTATGCCCTTGATGAGATGAGAGAGCACAGTGACTGTGACGTAATCGGAGTGGTCGATCCGGGAGTGTTGGCACTCAAAAACGCCATCCCCTCAACCGATGCCAATATTCTGATTCTCGGCACCAAAGCGACCGTCAAATCGGGAGCCTATGAAAAAGGTCTTCGTAAGCTCGGATACCAAAATCTCAGCGCTATTGCGACTTCGTTACTGGTTCCTATCGTCGAAGAAGGACTCTATGAGGGGGAAGTACTCCAAAGCGCATTGCATCATTATTTCGGTTTATTAGACAAAAGACCCGATGCGGTTATCCTTGGATGCACCCATTTTCCACTTGTTGCTACTGCGATTAACAACTATTTCGAAGGGAAAAGCACCCTTATCCACTCGGGTGAAGCGATCGTCGAATATTTAGAGAGCCATTACGATTTTACGAAACGATTTGAGGAAACCAGCCTCAAATTTTTTGCCTCCGAAAATCCCGAAGGGCTTCGCCGCGTTGCCAAAGAGTGGCTGTCACTGTAATCTAAAATTTATCGTAACCACGGTAAACTCACTTACTCAAAAGCAAAGAGGTCTCAATTGGGCACATCCGAAGTACTTGCACTCAAATACCGTCCTCGACGTTTCGAAGAGCTCATCGGGCAAGAGAGTATTTCCCAAACCCTCTCTCTGGCCCTCGATTCGGGGCGGCTCTCTCACGCCTATCTGTTCTCAGGTTTACGCGGATCGGGTAAAACTTCTACCGCACGGATTTTTGCTAAATCACTCATTTGTGAGAACGGCCCGACTTCGGCTCCGTGTGACGTGTGCAGCCACTGTGTGATGGCAAACGAGGGTCGTCATATCGACATCATCGAGATGGACGCCGCTTCCAGCCGTAAAATCGATGATATCCGCGATCTGATCGAACATACCAAATACCGTCCTGCCAGCGCCAAGGTCAAGATTTTTATCATTGATGAAGTGCACATGCTCACCAAAGAGGCGCACAATGCCCTCCTCAAAACCCTCGAAGAGCCGCCGGAATACGTCAAATTCATTTTGGCAACCACCGATCCGCTCAAACTTCCGCCGACCATTTTGAGCCGTACACAGCATTTTCGGTTCAAACGGATCAGCCACCCGAACATCGTCCACCATCTCAGCCACATCCTCCATTTGGAGAATATCGAGTACCAAGCCGAAGCCCTCGATATTTTGGCGCGCAGCGGTTCAGGAAGCCTACGCGATACCCTTACCCTCATGGATCAGGCAATCATCTACTCCAAAGGGTTTGTGGATGTCAAAACCATTGCCGATATGCTGGGGCTTCTCGATCCCGATTATATCAGCCGTCTTTTTGATGCCATTTTCGCCAAAGACCGCACGACATTGATACAAATGCTCCAAGAACTCGAAGCGTATGAGTCAGAAATGGTGATCGATGAACTGATCGCTTACCTCAAAGAGCGTTTGTATGAGGGGGATCACCGTTTCAGCCCCCTCGTGATCGAACGTTTTTTCCGAATCCTCAGCGATGCAAAAACCCTTTTCGCGATCAACGCAGACGGCGGATTTGTCGTGAGCCTTGTCCTCTTTAAAATGATCGAAGCCCTCAAGATCAAAGAGATCGATGAGATGATTGAATCTCTCGAATCGCGCGTATCCCACGCACCTGCAAAAGCTTCGGTTGCCGTAAGTGTGAGTGAAGCACCGACCATCCACGTCACCCCGACACCGCCTGCGGTAAAATCCCCTTACGAGCAACTGTGTGAGCGGATCAGTGACCGAAGTGCCGAGCTTGGAATCTGTTTTAAGAACAATGTTACATTCCTATCCTTCGACAATGATACCCTTACATGGGAAAGCTGTGCAGAGGGTGAGGATAAAGAACTTCTCAAAAACAGTTTTGGAATCATCCGCCAATTTGTAAGAGAGATCTACGGTATCGATACACAGATCAAATCTCAGGGGTGTACTAAAACTTCGGAAGAACTCGCCCCTCCACCACCTCCTGAAGCTGAGACACCTATTAGCGTTGATACCCAGAGTGAAGAGAATTTCCCCGAGCCCGCTTCGATGGTTGAAGATGCCGAAATAGGGGTTGGAAGCTGTGTCAGTCAATGCGATGAGAGCAGTGTCAAAGAGTTTGACGGCAGTGATGTACTCAAAGAGCCAATGATCCAAAAAGCGGCAGAACTCTTCGAAGCGACGAAAATCACCGTCCAATCTAAAGTTTAACATTTTTCCTTGCTATTAAGTTTTTTTTCAGCTACAATACTCTCTATAGAAAGATGATTTAGAGTTTCATCTTTGGTTTGCTTTTTATTGAAGACCTTTTAGTTAACAGTACGATCTACCATAAGAATACTCCACTTTATATTTTCGACCACCTCGGCAACGAAGTGTATAACAACAAAAAGGGTCTATTATGGCAGAAGTACTAAACGGAACAGTTAAATGGTTCAACAGCGAAAAAGGTTTTGGATTTATCCAACAAGATAACGGCGGGAAAGATGTATTCGTACATTTCCGTCAAATCAACAGCACTGGTTATGGCCGTGTTTCTCTTGACGAAGGTCAAAAAGTGACTTACACTGTAGGTCAAGGTGAAAAAGGTCCACAAGCAGAAAACGTTACTGCACTGTAACTTCTTCCTCCGGGCAGATTTTTCTGCCCACTATTAACTGATATCATTAATCCAAACAAAGCCCATCTACTAAATCATTTTACTAAGACACTGATAGGTGTTTTTCCGAGCCGATTTAAAAGGAACACCCATGGAAAGCAAAGAAGCCGTTTTAGAAGCATTAAAAGAAGGTAAAAAGCTTACCAGCAACGTCACAGGATTGCAGTACACCCTTATCGGCGGACAACTGCACGCACGTAACGGCGAAAAGACCGACTGGCACGAAAGTGAACTCAGTTTCGACAATCCTCCATCATGGTTAAACCTTCGCGCGTAAGCGGAGGTTCTTTTTTTTAACTCCCCTAAAACAATTCTACGATACCCTTACGTAATCAACCATTACGAGGCACTTATGTTCTTACACAAACACATCGACACCATCGAAGCAACTCCCCAAAAAGCGGGCAAAGGGGTAAGTATGAAAATGCTCCTCTCACCCGATGAATCCCCCACATTTGCCATGCGTAACTTTACCATCGCCGCAGGAGGTCATATGCCTCTGCATACCAACAGTGTTGAACATGAACAGTACGTCCTAAGCGGTCGCGCACGTGTAGTGATCGGAGATAAAACGATTGAAGCGGGAGCGGGAGATGTGTTGCTGATCCCTGCTGGGGTAGCGCACAGTTATGAGACCCTCGGAGATGACACGTATAGTTTTTTGTGTCTCGTACCTAAGGGTGTAGACATTATCGAAGTATTGGCGTGCTAAAGAGGATGCGGGATTAGTTATTGGTCCCGCGAATTACACGCTTAACATCATCCACACCATCACTGACACCATCGCTAAATTCTTTAGCCGTGCACCCGCTCAACATTAAAATGGTGATGATTGAAAGCATTGTAAAACGAATCATTGATTCTCCTGAAATTGTAAATAGATACGGAATTATAACGCTTTTACGGTTCACATACCGTTTATATAAATTATGCCAAAGCGAGAGAAATCAAAAATCTGTTATAATCTTCCCATGAAGTTAAACAACATACTAAAAGATCAAATCATCTACCAACTCACTCCGCTCAATCCCATGCAAATAGTCCTATTTGGAAGCTATGCGTATGGTGAACCGACCGAAAACAGTGATATTGATTTGTATGTTGTTACCGACGATGAGTTTATCCCTCAAAATTGGGGCGAAAAAAACCAAATTTATCTCAAAGTTGCGAAAGCGTTAGAGAGTATTGTGCGTGCACATCCCACCGATTTGATCGTTCATACCAAAGCAATGCACCGAGAATTTATCGCCCTCAATAGCTCTTTTTCGAGAGAGATCACGACCAAAGGTATCAAGCTCTATGAATCGGCTTAGCCAAGCATGGCTCCAAGCTGCTTCTGATGATCTCGACGTTATCGAACAAATCCTTTCGCAACCTCATCTAACCCATCTCGTCGCATTCCATTCTCAGCAAGCCATCGAAAAAACTTTTAAAGCACTTATGGAAGAAAACGGTGAGAATATCCCTAAGATCCATTCGCTCAATAAACTCTTCGATCTCAACAAATCAGAATTGGTATGCGACGATACCGATCTCTTTCATACTCTCGATGAACTCTATATCGAATCCCGCTATCCCGGAGATTTTGGATTGATGCCTAACGGTAAACCAACCGTCGAAGAGGCAAAAGAGTTTTACGAATTTGCTAAAACAATCTACCTACAAACAAAACAAAAAATCGGACAATGAGAGACGA
>NZ_MIBT01000034.1:75313-75849 GCF_001829605.1 Sulfuricurvum sp. RIFCSPLOWO2_12_FULL_43_24
GGCAAAAGAGTTTTACGAATTTGCTAAAACAATCTACCTACAAACAAAACAAAAAATCGGACAATGAGAGACGAATACAATTTTTCTCAATCTACTGCAAGTATATATAAAAACAAAGAGCAAGGGATCAACTATGGATGGCAAAGAACGGAAAAATATTATGTCGGGCAAACGGGTAAGCATCGTCCTCAAAGAGGACCAATCGACAGGTAGATTAACAGAGGGAGTTGTCCGTGACATCCTCACTAAATCCCCGAACCATCCGCACGGGATTAAAGTGAGATTGATGAGCGGGGAAGTGGGACGGGTTAAAGAGGTGTTTTGATTCCTTTGTCCTTTTCTTTTTAATAAAGAAAAGAACCAAAAGAAAAGCGCCCTCATCCCAGAACGCTGGCGGTACGCTTGTGCACTACTGCACACGACCTTGCTCTAAGTATTATATGAGAGCAGGATTTTTAATAAATGATTTTCGCTTTTGCGAAAATAGAATAACAATCGGACTTTCGAGCATCCTTGAAAGCCATGCGCGAAGGCTC
>NZ_MIBT01000035.1:0-14073 GCF_001829605.1 Sulfuricurvum sp. RIFCSPLOWO2_12_FULL_43_24
CTGAAAAATGCGGCCGAAGAGCTCAAAGAGAAATTTTTTGCCAATATGTCCCAACGTGCCAAAGACGCTTTTATCGAAGAACTCCAATTTTTAGGTGCAGTTAAAATGAAAGAGGTTGAAGCCGCGCAACGCCGAATTGTCGATGTGGTACAAGCCTTGGCGGAGCAAGGTGTCTTACAGCTCGGTGAATCTGAAGAGATGCTCGAATAGCTATAGCCGCTCCAAAAGATAAGCGATTATCGGCAAAGTGACCAAAGCAATGATAATCCCGTAACCGACCAACGCCGCACTAAGTGCCGGAGCAAATCCTGCCGCAATTGCCAATGCACCTGCGGTAATCATAGATGGCATCCCCGATTCAAGCACCGCCGTTTTCAGTGCGAGAGGCTCAGTTCCCATCGCAAACAAAATTCCAAATGCAATCAACGGCATTACCATCAATTTGACCATAAGAGCTTTTGTAAAGAGAGGATAATCAATCCCCCCTCGAATCCGGAGCGAATACCCTACCGATACCAAGGCTACCGGTACAAGCGTAGCCGAGAGTATCTGTAAGTAAGGGATCATGCGTGAGGGCATTTCACCCCATATCATCGCTACCAGCAGCATCAAAAAAGGGGGAAACAAAAAAAGTTTTTTGAGAATCAGCCGTTTATGGATGTGTCCCGTTTCATACCGGGCCAAAACAGCGCTGCCATAGAGGGAGAGGATCAAGAACGTCCCGAACTGATCGTACATTAGGACATAAGGGATTGCCGCATCTCCTAAAAGTGTTTGAACAATCGGTATCCCGACAAATGATGTATTTCCCAACGGAAGGACAAGCAACAAAGCAGCACGAACTTCAGGGGGATGATTTTTTGTCAGTACCATAACGATAGCTACGGTAATCGGCAACAATAACCATGGAATAAGCACGACACCCAATGCTGACATATCCATATGGATCTTAGGAACTTGCAGCAATATTGTTGCAGGAAGAGAGACATAAATAACAAAAAAATTGAGACTTTTGGCCAAATCGACGGGGGCATCCGTTCGCTGGAGAAGAACACCCAAAAGCAATAAGCCGATAATAAATGCAAACGGTTCCATCTTCTACCTTAATTGTACTAAGCGAATACTATTGCGAACCCCCTTTTAATTCTCTAAAATGCGGTTATAATGATAATTATGGAATCAGAAAATGGAGGTGTATCATGGAAACCAAGTTTATTAATGAGCCTTTCAAAGCATCACTCGATGCCAATACCGAGTATTTGTATTGTACTTGCGGTCTTTCAAAAACATTCCCGTTTTGTGATGGGAGCCATAGCGGAACCGACAAAACACCCATCAAATTTTCCGTCGAAGTAGAAACCGACAAATGGCTTTGCCGATGTGGGCGTTCAGGGCGTAAACCCTACTGTGACGGATCACACCAGCAGGGTTAATGCAACACTATACGTCACCGAAAATTTCTTTAACAACGATTCTAAAATGGCAATTATCCAAATTACTGCATCGTCGTGAGAAAATTGCGACCAACCGGAGCATCCTAACGCAAGAAGATTTACCAAGCGGTGAGTATGCCCTCTGGCTGGGACACGCATCTTTGTGGCTCAAGATGGGAGAGTCAACGGTAGCAATCGATCCGGTACTCGGAAATCTCCCGCTGTATCGCCGATACAGTGTACTCCCCCTCCCCAAAAAGCAATTACGTGCCGATGTCATCCTCATTACCCATGCCCATTATGACCATTACGACAAAGCATCCGTTTTATTTTTATTGCAACAAAATCCAAAGACGATTATCGTTGCACCGAATGGATTTTGGCGATATTTAAAAGGGAAAATTACACGTGAACGATGCTTTGAACTGGAATGGTGGGAATCGGTCATGGTAGGAGGATTATTTATCACTCTTGTCCCCTCAAAGCATTGGAGCAATCGTATCCATTTTGACATGAACAAAGCGTTGTGGGGTGGATATGTGATCCAAAACAGCGAGCATACGCTCTACCATAGCGGTGACAGTGCGATGGGGGAGCATTTTAAAGAGATTAGAGAGAGATTTGATATCGATGAAGCATTTTTACCGATCGGTGCCTACCGACCCGAGCCGATTATGCGACATTTCCATATTTCACCGCCTGAAGCGCTCCAAGCGGCACGAGATTTAGGGGCAAAAACCCTGATACCGATCCATTACGGAACCTTTAAACTCTCTGATGATTCGCTGGATGAGCCGATCGAGTGGTTCGAGCAACTAACCCTGTCCGCGCCCTATCCGTTTCATTCACGTATATTGCGTGTAGGGGAAATTTATCGTTTCAACGAAATATCAACATTCAAATCAACCTGATCACGCACGCTCAAAAAAACCATTTTCGGCGGAGTGATCCCAAAATCGGACATTTTCAGACTGCTTTTGGCTTTGATGCGTACTTTAGAGGCTTCTTCAGTAATTGTTCCTTCAAAACTCATCGGTTTGGTTACACCATGGAGGTTCATTGAACCTTTAAGAAGCACATTATCCCCCCCTTTTGCCACTACCTCTTTGATATCAAATACCGCCATATGAAATCGATCACATTCCATCGTTTCACGCATATGTTCATCACGCTTTTTATTATCGCTGATCAAATCGAGCATCGATGCTTCTACTGAACCTTTCAATGTCGAAGGATCTTTATCCATACTAAGAGCAGAAACAATTTTTTTCGTCACAGGGTCAATGCTTGAATCCCCAAAAACTTCCGTATGTGCTTTAATGCTCCCTGATTCAAAGCTCAAATTTCCCGCAAATGCGGACGTTGCCACTAAAACCACTACCAAACTCACTATTTTTTTCATGTAACTCTCCTAAAATAAAATGGAAAAAGAAGGGAAAATACCCCAAGTACCGTCACAGCAATCCAAAGCTGATGTTCTAACGCAATAGCGTTAGCAGCCGATGTTGCAATCCATCCAACTCCGATCATCGCCAAAGCGGTCACTCTGATATTGCGCAGTTGAATCAATTTATGAAATACAAGGACATTATAGTACGAAATTGCAATCGGATAGACAATCGCGAGTCCGATAGGTTTTTCTAGCCAATACAAAATATAACTCACAATGAACAGTCCCAAAACAACAGGAATCTGTTTTAAGAGTTCATCCCCAAAATAGTATGCGGCATAAACTCCCACTAAATGAGAGGCTATAATCAGCAATGTATATTCGCTCCAAATGTCCATAGCTTCCGATCGGCTCAGTGTTTCAAAGAGGGCTGAATCAGCAAAGATCCAGAGCATCATCACGATAACAAGCCGCCACGGAAATTTTTTGTACTCAATCTGTGGCAGACGATTGAGATGAAAAAACCGTAAGGCCACAATAGAAATAAGGGGGAAAACAAGAGCGATAACCCCTCTCTCTTCAAAAGGATAGGTATACAGTGCTGTCCCTATGGCATACGAAATAGCAAGCCCGAACGAGAGCTGAAGCTTCCCTTGCGAACCAAAGATGTAAAGGAGAAGCGGTGTCGTATATCCGACAACAAAACCGAGTGCCAACAACATCCCAAGCGAGTAATTGGGGTAAAACCACGAAATCATAATCTGAACCCCAAACAAAAAGTAAAGTTCAGTTTTTAGATCTTTGTGTCGCCAAAGCGCATTAAAGAGTGCCCCCATTACTCCGCCGATAGGGAGGGTAAAAAGGTCATGGATATGGGAATCAAACGCACCCACTACCCCTGTTTGTGCGATAAGGAGATAATACAGAAGCTGTGAACTGAGTACGATAACGAGAAGGTTCACTGTTTGCCTCGCAATACCAGCCAATATACCAGAGCAAATGAGGTGTCATAGAGTGCCACCAAGAGGGCAATTCCATCCAGCGCACCCGCCATATAGAGTGCGGCAAATACGGAAGCGCACAAAACCCTCACGCTCGCACTAAGCTCCGCAAAACGGTGCGGATCACTGTGGATTCCATACCAGTGCATCAATCCCGTCCCGATCATAAAAGCAAACACAATATACTCATACGTTCCGCTAAAATTAAATCCGAGCAGCGGGAAAAGTGCCGCACCGCCGAGGATAAGAATCACCCCTCCCCCTGCATCACTCAAAAAACCGCTCAAATGATAGAATTTGAGGGGCGAATCGAGTCGAAATCGAATCCGCTCATAGGTAATCCAAAGGACCATGACAACGAGTAAGGCACCAATCAGGGCACGTATTCCCAAAAACGGCTCAATCGCTCCGATAAATCCTCCTGCTTCAATGATTCCAGCGACACTAAGGGTTAGCGCCATCAGTGCCATCAATACCGTCCAAAGTACGGCGTAGACTCGACGAAAGAGATTAGGCAAAAGATGGTGCATGATCGCAAGTGCCATAAACGCCACCCCAAGTCCCATCGCGATATGGGCATGTCCGACCACCAAATCGTTACGATGGATCAATGCGCGGATTTCGGGAATAAAGAGGAAATTTCCCTGCAAATCAACAAAGACGAATGCTGCAATCGAGAGGATCAGATACGGATTCGTTTTAAAATTCACCCCCGCATCACGGAGCCAAACCCATAACAGCGGAAGATATAGGAGCGTCAAATACTGAAAAAACCACTCTTCGTTGTAACTGAGATTATGAAAGAAGTTACGGATAATGAGAGAGAGTGCATAACCGACCAACGGCACAATCCATAACCCATGCCAGCGAGGTTTGAATTCCTGTGTGGCAACAAGCTTGATGAGCAGATAATAGAGGGGAATAAGGGTAAAACTCATCCCCAGTGTATTATCACCGTGGGGTCCGACAAGGGTCTGTTCTACTTGACCGTATTGCGGGTTCATCAACACCACCAATGCAATCGGTGCAACAATCACAGCGAGAAGCGATACATTGACCCACAAAGGACGTTTTTCATAGCGGCGCAAGGCATCTACGAGGGCAAGGAGATAAAACACTCCGCTAAAAGCAAGGAGGAAGTTCAGCTGATAAGGGAAATCGTAAAACGGCAATCCCCGAATATTTCCAAACAGCAGTGCCATAGACATGAAGAGTAAAAAGAGGTTCCAAACAACGAAATAACGGCGCAAATGGCCTATCGCATTTTCGGACAAAACTCCCTCTTTTTGAAACAGCGCAAACGGCAGCAGTGAGAGCATCAACGGGAAAAATCCGTACAACATCTGCGAAATATGTAACGACCGTGCCCTCTCAGGAGAAAGGAGCGTCATCGACCCGTCCAGCCCCAACATCTCGACCGCATAAACGAGCCCTGCGAAGAGTCCGAAAATCAGCCAAACAAGCGCGAGAGGGAGTTCATTGTTTATGAATTTGCTTAACAAGACCATCCTCCATCTCAATAATTATATCTGCGTAGTCAGCAATTTTTTTGTCGTGAGATGCAACCACGAATCCTGTCCCTTGATGTGAAAATTCTCTAAACAGTTCATACACCCCGAGCGCATTTTTCGTATCCAGATTCCCCGTCGGCTCATCCGCGAACACGACGGAGGGGTGATTGATAAGGGCTCTGGCGATCGCGGCACGCTGGCGCTCTCCGCCGGAGACCTCATCGCTATAGCGTTTCCCCAGCCGCTCAATCCCCAAACTTCCCATCAGCGGATCGATTAATGTCGGATCGAGGGCTGCTAACGCCACGTTTTCACGGAGCGTCAAATAAGAAATCAAATAATGGAATTGAAAAACAAACCCGATATGCTCCCGTCGGAAATGGTCGATATTCCCCAATTCACTCAGGGTTTTCCCATCGTATCGGACACTTCCATGCGATGGTTGCAATAACGTTGAGAGAATAGAGAGAAGCGTTGTTTTCCCGCTTCCGCTCTCGCCGATAATCGCCGTAAAGCTTCCCGGTAAAATCTCGATATCGACCCCGTTCAACACTTTCTCATGACCGTAGAAGTGTTCCAGTCCCAGTGCTTCGATCTTCATGCTCCACCTCGTTGAATCAAGCTCATCGGGTCGATACGGGAAGCATAAATGGCAGGAAGAAGTGTTCCAAACAGTGCCATCGTAACCGATACAATAAACACTTTTAACGCTAACGCAAACGTGATCTCTCCATTGATGTATCCTTGAAACTTATCGGCATGCTCTATCATCTCCAATATCCCCAGCGAAGCCCCAAGTGCTACGGTATAGGCGAGAACCGCGATAATCAGCGTCTCACTTAGAAGCTTTAAAATAATGGTGCTCGAAGAGAGCCCGATGGAACGCATAATTCCAAACTCCCCCTTACGGTCATTCACCACCATACTCATCATACTCACGATGCCCAATATCCCCATTAAAAACGCCATGGCCCCGATCACGTCGGAACTGGTTTTGATAATCTTGAACTGGTTGTACGAATCGATAAATCCGTCGGTTGTTTTCGCTTCCATTTCAGGATTTGCAGTATTGATCTGCTCTATGATGGTATCACTTTGACTCAAATCATCGAGTGCGATCAGAAAAATAGAGCTACTTTTGTGAAATACCTCTCCCGCATCCCCCAGATTCATAACCACCCCACCGTCTTCGAAACCGATACGGCTTTTAAACACACCGCTGACTTTGAATTCTTTTTTTGAAAGGGATATTGTTTCGGGGTGCTTGAGCGTTTCATAGATCTTAGACCCCAGCATCACTTCACCGGAGCGTGGAGAAGAGCCTTTTGTCAATGTATAACTTTTAAAACGGTTTTCACTTGCACCGTAAATACCGACAATCGGAAGCGGATCGACGGGAGCTGCCCCTAAAATGAGGGCGCTCACCTCTTTGACCCCTCCCATTTTGGAAATCTCTACGGTAACAGAGCGGTTAATATCACTGAAAAACGTATCGGCAATCCCTTTTTGGGTAACGATAATATCCCCATCGGTTTTGAGCATCGAGCTGTACATGCTCACCACACCCCCGGAAATAGCACTGATGAGGAAAATAGCGGCGATAGAAACACTCATACTGATAAAAATGAGGGCCGTTTTAAACCGGTTTTTACGAAGAGCTTTGAGCGGTGTAATCACTGCTCAATCGCTTTTTTAAGTTCGGCTGTAGTTTCTATAAATTCAACTTTGGTAAGAAAGTTCCCGCGAAATTTCATCACGGTGATTTTATCTTCCTGATAGGGGAAGTTAAGCCCCTGCTCTTCATCTTGGATCAAAAGCACCGTATGGGTATATTTGCGCATTTTCGGCAATGCGAAACTTTCGGTGATAAATTTTGGCATTTGGCTGATATCGGCCACAAATGCCGCTTTATTTTTTACCAGATACCCTTTTTCTTGAACAGTAAGATACTCGTTGACCGTGGCTCCCGTCCCTTTTTCAAACGCCATAATCAGCGTTTTCGGCATCGCTTTGAGGGTAAGACGTTTACCGAACTGATCGTTTAGATCAAGCGGCATTACCGATTGACCTACTTTATACGGAGCCGCCCAAACACTGAGTGCAACCATCAACAAAATGATAACCTTTTTCATAATAGATCCTTATACCTGATTAACTGACGAAAGTATAAAAGAAAAAAGGATAATTGACGGTTAATAGACCTTAATGAGTCAGTTTGCTTAAAATCGTTTCAAGCTCTTTGTGCTGTCCCAACGTGAGGGCAAAACTCTGATCCATCACTTTATCCAAATGATTCATCTCGGTGAGGGTAATCCCAAAAGGATCTTTTTTCGCCACCTTGCTTATCCCCGAAGAGATCGTGACATTATCGAGTTTCTTGGAACTATGACGGATAAAATAGGTAAGAAAATATCCGCCCGAGTGGTCTTTTTCGATTGCGACGACAACACGCGACGCATTTGAACCGTTCCATGAAAGATCGGGAGCAAGGGTTTTAAAATCTTCGACAGAGAGATACCCGACATAGACTTTCGTATAAATATCATGATAACGCTGGGTTGCATTGCGTCGGAAAAATTCCACATCGATCGGATCTTTGGCGCGCAGTGATCGGCTCATCCACGTTAATGTGCTGTAATATTTAAATGCCGCAATTTTAAGTTCTTCGGCATGGGCAATCTTAGTACTCTCGACACGAATCATCGGATCGCGCTTGGATTTACTGCTGAGGCGGTCTAAAATATGACGGGCGCTGTAGGGTTTGGTAAGCCATACCGAGGCATACGGCGGAAGATCGGAAGTCCCGGTTGCCCCCTCATTTAAAACCAACAAAGCTTTCACTTGATAACGGGGAAAAAGGACCTCGAGAAGTGCCCGTTTTTTGCGGAGCCGTTTTTTCAGATTGCTCACCGATTTAACGAGGGTCATCTCAACAAAAAAGAGCTCTTTATCGGTAAAAAGCAATCCGTCAAATTCGCCGATCTCTTTGTGACGGGCTCGGTAGATGATCTGCCCTTTCCAGCTTACCGAGAGGGCATCGCTTTGGGCGCGGGTACGATGTTTATGGGGGCCTTTGATAATAAAACTTTTAATCTGCGGTTCGTTAGCGGCGTAACGGAGAAGTTTTTCGTAGATGTAATTTTCATACACCTCTCCCTCGAATGAGCGAAATGCACTGATATACCCCTCATCTTCCATCGTAAGACCTTTGGCCTCTAACGAGAGAAGATGATCGATGTTATAGTCGTAATAGAGGAGGTTGTCGCCAAGTTCATCATCCCCATCAGGGATAACCGTTTCGTTAATTGTGAGCATAAAACTCTTCTTAGTGCAAATTTAGGGTACTTTGCAAATACCCGTCATCATTTTACCTTATTTTTTGCCACTTGAGTATCCTTCACGTACAAGGAGCAAAGCCCCTTGTCCTACGCTAACGCTGTGTTTTACTCGGCGTAAAGCCCACGTGCAGTGACACCGCACTTCTTAAAGCCATTTTTTGATACAATAAAACATGCAGCAAAACCGACCAACCGAAGATCAAATCCGCGCCCAATTCGTCACTTCGTTGATGGAATATTTCAAAATCGAGGAGGATATCAACCTCCGCGCGCACGTTGCCGACTTAGTGCGCACGATTCAGCCCTCCCATTATCGTGAGTTTTTTCGCCGCCTCTCGTCACGCTCTATGCCGTATAAAAGCGGGTTTGAAAAGATTTCCCTGATTGCCGAAGAGTTTGAGGGTGAGATGCTTACCCCCATCGAGCAAGAGGCTCAGGAGAGAGCGCAAAAGCTCTACGCTCTGATGTACGATTTGCACCGCGAGATCAGTCTGGTGCGAGATGGGGAGAAAAGTGCGCTTGAGCGGTTCGAGTCTATCCGTTTTACCTCGATCAAACGTCAGGGTGAAGAAAAAAGTCTACTCGATGAGACCGATATTAACGTGGTAAAAGCCCTCAGTAAACGGTGGATTTACGACTATGTTTCACTCGACCGGAGCCTCTTTGAAACCCGTGTCACCCACGAGTACCGTAACGAAATATTGCGTCGTGAACGCGATAAAAACACGACCCTTGCCGCAGGGTTCAAAGCCAAATTGCTCCGATCGGTCAAGCAAAAATGATTACTCTCCCGCTCGCTTTGATCGATCGTGAAGATCTCAGTCTCATGGAACGCGCACTTCTCCCCCTCATCGCCCGTCATACCCAGCAGTGGGGTGACAAACCCGGTGATATCGATGCCTCTACCCTCGCCCAGGTGATTCGTCATAGCCCTCGTGAAGTAATCGAAGCACTCGATATTATGGTGAAGAAAGGGATTTTAAAAACGATCCGCCGCAAAACAGCGCAAGGGGTAATGATCTACTATGCCTTTGCCCCGATTGCCACCCTCCCATCACCGGTTATGGCTCTCACAGCGAGCGAGTACAGCGACAGCAGCTATTTTCTCAATATCAACAACGATACGTTCGAAGAACTCCACGCTTTCGCGCTCGAATTGTGTGACCGTGAGGGATTACGTCGAGAATTATTTGAAGATTTTAACCTCTATCAGCGTTCAAAAAATAACCGTTCATTCGACTGGTGTGCGGAGTTTGAGCGTTGGGTACGCAAAGAGATCGCTTCCAATGCTCCGGTTATCGCTTCGCAGCAAACCCTCGCAGAGGCAAAACCGACCACCGAAGAGTTCGAGATGGCGCAATATTTCATCCGCCATCTCTCTTCCATCGACCCTCAATTCGAAGAGCCGTTCGATGTCATGAGTTGGGCCGCTCAGATAAAACTCCTCATTGAAACAGGGGGATATACCCTACTGGATGTGAAAGCGGTTATCGACTGGCTCTTTAGCGCCAAAGGGGATTGGTTCCGTCCCAATGTCCCGGATGCGTATCATCTGCGTAAACATTTCAAACGGCTTATCGCGCATACCCGCTCATTCCGAGACGGCAAACCGCGCCTCCCCGATGGGGTCGATCTGTTCGATCTTTATGAACAGATGTAGGATTTAATAGTTCTACAAGAGATCTAATTAAGAACAAATTCGATCCGTCGGTTTTTGGATCGCCCCTCTTCGGTCGTATTGGGAGCGATCGGATCGGCATCCCCCATCCCGTTTACCGTAATGATACTCAGATCAATCCCCTGCGTTGCCAAATACTCCGCGACTACTTTTCCCCGTGCTTCAGAGATAATCTCATTCGTTGCATAAAGATGTTTGAGACGCTGTGGCGGAATATCGTCGGTATACGAATTGATGATAATCGATTTGTTTCCAGAGACTTTGAACACTTTTGCCCACTCATTCAACCGTGTTTTTCCCGCTTCGTTGAGGGCGACTATCCGATTGTCAAACAGCTGAAAATTGCGGAAATACGCTACCGGTGCTGGAGTTGTTGCTAAGGGTTTTTCAATAATCGGCTTCGCAGCAACCGCAATCGGTTTTTCAACTTTCGGTTCGGTTTTTACGATAGGGGTTGGGGTGATGATTGCCGGTGCCGTAATTTTGCTCACAGGGACAACAGCGACCGGTTTTACTTCCGCAACCGGAGGCGTTAATACCGGAACGTTTGTTGGGGTTGGTTCCGGCGCGCTAAGCGGTTTGATCTCATTGGCGGCAACTACCATCGGCGTTATGGTTTGACCCGGTTTGAGTTTTTCAATCTCCATCATCACACACGCCCCTTTGACATCACGGGCGGTCAGCGTATACGTATTCCCTTTTGCCTGCCATATCGGGTTTTTAAGCGGCTTGAGATCTTGATCCAATCCCTGATATTTACGGACACCATACCCTTTCGGTACATTAACGGTAAGGATATTTTCTGCCGTCACGCAATCAGGGCTCCCCTTGCAATCCCCGCCGCTGAGGAGTATTTTATAGACACCGTTCTCTTCCGATACCAAAAAATCGTCTTTATACGCACGCTGCACATACGAATAGCGATCGGTATTGGCAAAAGAGAGTTTAACGCTTCCGTCTTTCAATTTTTCAATCGAATGCTCTTCAGGTCGGACATAAACAATCCGATTTGAATCAAATCCGCGATCAAACATAAATCCGTAGTTTTTATTTTTAGCACCTTGATAATTAAAGTGAAAAATTCCTTCTGAAAAATCGGCTTGCGGATAAAAAATCATCTCCGATACATCAGCGCTCAAATGAGCCCAACTGAGCCCTAGTGTTAGTAGTCCGATAGCTATTTTAGTTTGCATTATCACCTCACTGTAATAAAGGAATGATACACTATCAACAACCAATCTTCGGTTAAAGGAGAAAATCATGAACCTATTATCTCTTTATCTCGATCATCCAATCAGCAAATCAGCCCTAGAGTATTCCTTTGATTTAACCATGAACAAAGGGGTTGAAAACGGTTACTACGGCCGGAATGATACCCTGCATGCGCTCCTTGCCCCTTTTGGCGTTTTGACACTGATCGCGGATGAGAAAAGAACTATTTTGAGCGCGCTCTCAACGCTGGGCATATCGATGGAAGATGAACAAAAACTGATCACCCAAGATTACCCCATCCAAATCGATCCGAATCACCCCGAAGCGTTCAGCATCACCAATCAAGTGATTATCCTCCGAGAAGATACCGTATTAAGCCTCAATGTCATCGCTCTGGCGATTTCGCAAAGCGTCGGATTGGAACATTACGAAAAGCGGCTCGATACCCTCTTCTCCCAAAGCCGTCGAATCGTGGCATCGATCCATCATTTCTCGATCAGCCGGCGTTCGCATCTCATGCAGTTTGCCAAACGTCTTGCCCTCACCCGCCATGATATGGTCAGTAATCTGCTGTTACTCGACAAACCCAATATTCTATGGGATAACGAAGAAGCGGAAAATCTCTATAACCGTCTTGCCTTTATCCTCGAGCTCTACGACCGTCACGAAATTGCCCTCTCCAAACTCTCTCAAATCAAAGAGGATGTCATGCTCGTTATGGACATCATCAACCACAAAAAAAGTGAATTTTTAGAATGGATCATCATCGTCCTCATCGCCGTCGAAATTGTTATGGGTATTATGGAGATGGTAAAATAAGTGTGCTACAATAAACCCCATACGATGTAAAAAGGAGAACAGCATGAAGAAAGTATTGATGTTGATGGTATTGGGAGTTTCTGCCCTCGTAGCCGCCGATGGAGCAAAGCTCTACGGAGCCAAATGTGCCGAATGTCACGGCGTAGACGGTAAAGATGCTGCCATTTCCGGCAAAGCGATCGCAGGGGACGCGGCGGCATTGACAAAACTCATGGGATACAAAGCGGGCAGTTTCGGCGGTGATCAAAAAGTGACGATGCAAGCCTCTCTTGAGGGGTTGAGTGATGATGATTTAAAAGCCGTTGGTGCCCATGTCGGAAAGTTGAAATAATCCTTACGCGAGGAGCTTGAAAAACTCCTCTTTTCTTTGATAAGCACTTTTATTCATTATTCTTATTTTTTCGTTACAATACTTCATAAAGCTCATCCAATAAAGAGAGTTCCTATGCAAACGATTCAACGCTATTTCCCGGATATTCAAGAATGTATCCATGATTTCAGTATTAATCTCGAAAGTATGCACACCGGTAGTACCGATAGCCGTCTCTACACTCAAGCCCTAATCGAGCATAAACAGCTGTTTTTAGATCTTCTCCTCTCGAGCACCGAAGAGGAAATTGAAAAAAATACCCTCACCCTCGTCCAATTTACCATCGAATACGAGATATCCTACCTTTTTTTATACAGTGAGCTCATCACGATCGCCCGAAAACTTCTCGGCACTCTTGTCGAACAACAGGATTTTGAGAATATCGCCGAAATAAACCGCTATTTTGCAAGGCATGAAGATCGGATCAGTGTTTTGTACCTGCAAAAATTTCTAATGCAGCTTACCCTCAAAGGTGAACTCCGTCTCTCCCATATCGCGATCATGCCCGATAAAAAATTTATGATCCATTATGAGTCCCATATTCGTTGGATACTTAATCTTATTCATTATGTCCAAGAGAATAAATTCGACGATACCTACCCCGAACTTAACCCAAATCTCTGTGAATTTGGCCGGTGGATGCACAGCGCAACCACCACCTATCTCCTCTCAACGTCCCATTTTAAAGTGATCGACAAACTCCATATCAATCTCCATGATCTGGCAGCCAATGTCATCAACTATTGCAAAAGCAAAAGGGCTCGCCCTGCAACCCTTATCCATCTTATGCAGCGGATTGATTACTATTCTCTTGAGATCGGAAATGAGATCGCTTTTCTCAACGAGATCGAAGAAAGTGCCAAAGATCCCCTCACCCATCTGCTAACCCGTCGGCTGTTTGATAAAATCATGATGAATAAGCTCGATATCTCCAAGTCAACCGGCAGAGAGTTTTCTCTGATGATGTGTGATTTGGACCATTTCAAAGGGATCAACGATACCTACGGTCATGCAGTAGGAGATATGGTACTTAAACACTTTTCTGGTATTTTGGAGCAGACACTTCGTAAATCCGATTATATTTTTCGATTCGGAGGAGAAGAGTTTATGATCTTGCTTCCCGCTACAAGTAAAGAAGAGGCACTTCTCCTTGGACAAAAAATATGCGATACAACAGCTGAGAGAGAGCTCCTATTGGATGAAGTATCCATCCGCTACACGGTCAGCATTGGAGTGGTATCCGTCCTTCTCGGCAGCTCAGTACCCATCCAGCAAGATACGATAGATCAATTTGTCATGCAAGTCGATGAAAAACTCTATC
>NZ_MIBT01000036.1:0-8032 GCF_001829605.1 Sulfuricurvum sp. RIFCSPLOWO2_12_FULL_43_24
ATTGTTATTTGTCATCGCGTCGGTAACCGATTTTTTCGACGGTTATGTCGCACGTGAACTCGATCAGATCACTATTGTCGGTCAGATTCTCGATCCGCTCGCCGATAAGATGCTCACCCTCGCCGCATTTTTAGGGCTGATGATGAGTGGAGCGGCATCGGCGTGGGCAATCTACATCATCATCGTCCGTGAGCTGTTTATCACCGGGCTTCGTACCCTCTCTGTCTCTGAGGGAATCGATGTCAGCGCATCGATGGCGGGTAAAGTCAAAACTGTCGCTCAGATGATCGCGATCGGATTTTTACTCATGCATTGGCCTTTTGCGAATGTTTTACTCTGGATAGCGGTCACACTTACGATCTATTCGGGAGCTGAATACCTCGTCGGATTTGCTAAAGCCTATAAAGGAAAACTCTAATATGTCTTGGTTAGTAGCTCTTCTCGTCCTCTCTGCCCTCATTTTTTTCCATGAACTCGGGCATTACAGTGCCGCCCGTTTTTTCGGTGTCTACGTCGAAGTCTTCAGCATCGGTTTCGGTAAAAAACTCTTCTCGTTTCAATGGATCGGAACGCAATGGCAAATCTCCGCAATACCCTTAGGCGGTTATGTCAAGATGAAAGGGCAAGATGATTCCGATCCCACTGCCATCAGCAGTGATAATGACAGCTACACCACTAAAAAACCGTGGCAACGGATCATAATCCTACTCGCAGGGCCTCTGGCAAACTTTGCCTTAGCCTGGGTCTTTTTTTATGCCATCGCGTTAGGTGGTCCTCAAGCGCTCTCTCCTGTTATTGGTAAAATTGTTAAAGATTCGCCTGCACAGGAAGCCGGTTTGCTAAACGGGGACAAAGTACTTTCAATTAATGGTGATGCTATTAGTGCATGGGATGAGCTCTCTGAATCGATCAAAACCTCTCAGGGTACAATGACATTGGTGATCGATCGCAACGATAGCCGCCACTTTATCACTCTCACTCCTCGTATTAGCGAGACAACCAATCTTTTCAAAGAAAAAATCCAGCAACGTATGGTTGGTATCGCCCCCGCAGGTGTCACCCATACGCTCGATCTGAGTTTCACCGAAACGCTCTCTTACGCATCCAAACAAACGTATGAAACTTCCTTTCTCATTTTTCAAAGCGTCCAAAAACTCCTCACGGGAGTTGTCCCGGCTAAAGAGGTCGGAGGAGTTGTCAGTATCGTTCAAATCACCGCCGACGCAACGGCGTACGGATGGATGAGTCTCTGTTTCTTTGCCGCTTTGATTTCCGTCAATCTCGGAGTCCTCAATCTCCTCCCTATCCCCGCACTCGATGGTGGGCATATCATGTTTAATCTCTACGAAATGATCCGCCGTAAAGCTCCGAGTGAAGCAGTTATTACCCAACTCACAATCGGAGGATGGATGATACTGCTCGGACTCATGAGTTTGGGGCTCTATAACGATATTACGAGGTTAATGCAATGACAACTTTGGAGCAAAAACTCTCATTTGACCGCATTATCGAGCGTGTTGAAAAAGCCCGTTTACGGGTAAACGATCATCACATTGTCAAAATTGTTGCCGCCAGCAAATACGTCGATGCGGAGGCGATCCGTAGTCTCTATGCTATCGGGCAAAGAGCTTTTGGAGAAAATAAAGTACAAGACCTCGTGACTAAAAGCGAAGCATTGAATGAACTCCCCATCGAATGGCATTTCATCGGAACGTTGCAAAAAAACAAGATCAACCATCTTCTAAGTGTACGCCCCCATCTCCTCCACTCTATCGATTCGCTGGAACTCGCCCAAGCCCTGAATGAGCGTCTGGAAAGAGAGGATATGACACTGCGTGCTCTAATTCAGATCAATTCGGCCTATGAAGAGTCCAAAAGCGGATTTTTTCCCGAAGAGATCAATGAAAAATACGCTCAAATCATGCAAGAGTGCCCACGATTGCATCTGCAAGGGGTAATGTCTATCGGAGCACACGTGGAAGAACCTGCCATTGTCCGTAAAAGTTTTGAGACAACCCGCCGTATTTTTGAAACCCTCCCTCAAGCTAGCGTTTGTTCTATGGGAATGAGCGGTGATTTTGAAATGGCTATCGAATGCGGTTCCACTATGGTCCGTTTAGGCTCTATTCTCTTCCCGAAAAGTTAGATTGCTTAATCATTTACTATTTTTTCGTCATAAGAGCCTTTCTCCTATGTTATAATGATAATGAATAGGTAAAGAAAAGGTTATGATTGTGACACAAACGAAACAACGTGCGATACTCTATGCTATGAGTATTGTAGTATTGCTCATTATCGTTTTTATTGTCACAATTGTTCAGGATAAGAGAAAAGTACTCGAAGAAAAAACCTCCGCACACCGTGCCCTTTTACGCAACTCCTATGATCTGGCAATGCTTGATACCCAAAAAGGGCTTAATGAATTAGCATTCAAACTTGCCGGAAACCGAGAAATTGTCGATGCGTTTGCCGCAAAAGATCGTGAAAAGCTCTATCAACTCTCCCTCCCCTATTTCGAAGAGGCAAAAGCTCGCGGCGAAGTCGATATGAGCGGATTTGTCGGTGCTAACGGTGAACATTTTCTCCGCCTTCAAGAGCCAAAAAAATATGGGGATAATATTTTACACAAACGGCCAATCTTGGCTCACGCTATTAATACTCGTAAAAGTGTTACAAGTTTGGACGTTACTATTTACGATGTTTCCGTCGTAACGATTGTACCGATCTTTAAAAATAAAACATTTATCGGCATTATCCAAACCGTTGCCAAAATCGACCGTGTTCAAAAACGGCTGGATGCCCATTCAGGTATTAAAAGTGCCATTGCTTTTGATACCAAAAAACTTAAAAATCTGCTACCTGAATCAAACCATATCACCTACCACGGTTATTCACTTGTCTCCTCCAATGACTCTCTTTTCGATCAGCTCCCCTCAAATTTCAACTTTGAACAAAGCAGTCGTTATACGATCAATGTTCATGACTATGTGATCGCTTCACGCTCTCTAACCAACTACAAAAATGAAGTCATAGCCATGATGACCTGCGCATTTGACATTACAGCAGATGTCCGTGAATATGAAAGAGAACTTCGAAATCTACTCATCATCAGCTTTGTATTGTTAGCGGTTATCGGGATCGTCTTACATTACGGTTTTCAAATCTTAATCCGTCGAATCGATCGTGATGCTCAAGTTACCCGAGAACTGAATCAAAAATTATCCCATCAGCTTCATAGTGATCATCTCACCTCTCTCCCTAATCGAAATGCTCTCATCCGCGATATCCATTCCAGCCGCTTTTATGCCCTTATCCTTTTAAATATCGATAATTTCAAAGAGATCAACGATTTTTACGGTCATGCCATCGGAGATGAAACGATCCTTGCACTCACACACTCTATCCAAGAAGCAATTGCAGATTTCTCTATGAAACTTTATAAAATGCCCTCGGATGAGTATGCAATCGCCCTCACCGAGCCAATGAGTTTAACCCAGCTTGAAGATTCTCGCCTCTCAATTATCCACCATTTGGAATCTAAATATTACAATATTTATGGAGCCAGTATCTATGTCACATTAACGATGGGGATGGATATCGCCCTGCGAAATCGTACGACCAATTCTAGTAATCTCCTCGCTAATGCGGATATGGCGTTAAAAGCCGCGAAAAAACGGCATCTTAGCTACATGCTCTACGATGAGACTATGCAAATCAAACAAGAGTATCAAAATAATATTTTATGGAGCAAAAAAGTCAAAGAGGCGATCGAAGAAAAACGGTTTGTTCTCTATTATCAACCAATTCTTGACTCAAAAACCGGAGAATTAGTCGAATATGAAGCTCTGATCCGTATGATCGATACCAATGGTTCAACCATTGCTCCGAACAATTTTCTCCCGGTTGCGAAGCAATCGCGTCTCTACCCGCTCATTTCACAGTTTGTTATTGAAGAAGTCTTTAAGATGCTCGAAACGACTCCGCACCGATACTCTATTAATCTTTCTGTAGATGATATTTTTGATAAACATACCAAACAGTTTTTACTTAGTAAGCTTCACTCTACCGCTCATGCAAAACGACTTATTTTTGAACTCTTAGAGAGTGAAGGAATCGAAAATTATCAGGAAGTTTCTTTGTTTATCGCCGAAGTTAAAGAGTTTGGCTGTCGCATCGCTATCGATGATTTTGGTACCGGATATTCCAATTTTGCCCATATTTTACGGCTCGATGTCGATATCCTGAAAATCGACGGTTCACTCATCCGTAACATTGATACCGATACCAATGCGCAAACCATTCTAACCGCCGTTACCGAATTTTCCAAACGGCTGAATCTTAAAACGGTAGCCGAGTTTGTCCATTCTGAAGCGGTCTATGATAAATGTAAAGAGCTGGGAATTGATTATCTCCAAGGATATTATCTGGGAGAGCCTAAGCCATTGAATTAAAATGAGAGGGTAAAACGAAATCCTTTGCGCTCCCCCTCACACACCCCAATCTCTCCGCCATGCGATTCGACGATATTTTTAGCCAATACCAGTCCTAAACCATTGCCTCGTTCTTTCGTACTTTTAAATGCTTCAAACAGCCACTTCTTGTTCTCGATAGCTATTCCGCTGTCATAGACCTCAAAAAGGTGAAATGAGCCCTCTTGGGAGTGGAGTATTTCGATTTTTCCTTCATCTTCTTCGTCCAGTTCGATAGCATCAATCGCATTAAAAACAAAATTGGAAAAAAGCATCGTTAATAAATCTAAATCCCCGAAAAGTTCAAAATCCTCTTGGGGAAATACAAATTCAATATTTTTGGCATAACTGTAATAACCGATAGCACTCATCAACGCTTCACGAATTTGATTCCAATGAAGCCTGTTTTTCTGAGCACTCACCCCTTTAGAAAACATCAATGTCGCTTTGATAATCCGCTCGATCCGATAGAGGGATTTTTGAATCTCTTCCACAATAGGACGGTTCTCAGGGATAACTCTTTTGATCAACGTCGATGCGAGCAGAGCAATCGAGCCCACAGGATTACGGATTTCATGGCTTAAATGTGCCGCCATCTGCCCCATGGTTGCAAGGTTCTCTTTGCGCTTTTGTTCGGTGATATCGGTTGCACTAAAAAGATGCTTTTCGTTATGGTGAACCGATTTAATCAGATACGATCGCTCTTCGAAATGTACCTCATAATCTTCTTCCCCGAATCGGAGCGTTTCAAACAATGAGCTCAGAGATTTAGCCTGAGAATTTTGTAGAAATATCGTCCCGTCCTTCTCTACGATCCAAATGGCATTGGGGAGAAATTCGATCACCTGTTCAATCGTCGATTGCAAATAATCGTACGATTGACGAAGGGCCACATACTCCTCTTCAACCTTGTAGGTTTGATCGATAAGGGCTTTAAGTTCTGCGGGGGAAATAGCCTCAGACATTAAAAATCGCCCACATGCATTAAAATACGGTAGAGTCCATAAGCATCACAGATACCGGAAAGTTCACGGATAGAGTGCATACCGAGCGTTGGAACCCCCACATCGATCGTCTCAATCCCCAAACGGGTTGCGGTGATCGGACCGATCGTACTGCCACATCCCACATCGCTGCGGGTGACAAAGGTTTGGATTGGTATATGAAGCGCCCTCGCGCACTGAACAAACCGCCCCTGTGTCCGTGCAGACGTTGCATAACGCTGATTGGAATTAATCTTGACCGCAACACCCTGATTCAAAAGCGGAGCATGCTCTGAGTCGTGCTTGCTCGGAAAATTCGGATGCTGTGCATGGGCATTATCACACGATACCATGAGGGAACGGCGCATCAGAGTCGTAAAACTCTCCCCTGCGATACGGCGAAGCGTCTCTTCGACAAATGTCCCCCCTGCCCCTACATGGGAGTCACTTCCCACCTCTTCGTGATCCATACACGCTAACATCATAGGATAAGAGGTTTCGAGCAAAGCATTCATCCCGACATAACAGCTGAGGAGATTATCCAAACGTGCCGAGGTGATAAATTCCCCGTTGATCCCGACAAAAGATCCTTTTTGCAAATCATAAAAACTAAGTTCATGGGCTAAAAGGGTAAGAGAGGTCGTATCTTTTTGAATCTTAGAGAGAAGAAAGGTCTCAAAATCGACCTCACCTGTGGCGATGATCGGGACAATGTCGGTCTGTGCATTGATAGAGCGTGAGCTGTTGGCTTCACGGTCTAGATGGATAGCAAGTGAGGGGATAAAAGCGATAGGGTGATCAATATTGATCAGAGCCTCTTTACGTGTCTCACCTTCGAGGTATACAATCCGTCCTGCCAACCCTAGATCACGATCAAACCACGGGTTTAGCAATACTCCGCCATAAGGTTCCACCCCCAATCGTTTAACCCCTGCCGAAGTCGTTAGAGGATTGGGTTTGAGACGCAGATGAGGAGAATCGGTATGGGCTCCGACGATGGTGTACCCTTTCTCCACGCACGGCGGATAGGTAAAGGCGATAATCGAAGAATCGTTACGGGTAACGTAGTAATCCTTATCCTCTTCGAGATTCCACTCCTGATCCTCTTCCAAACGGATAAATCCGCGACATTCCAACACTTTTTTCATCCATGCCACCGCATGAAACGGAGTCGGAGAAGCATCGATAAAATTGATCAGTTCTTCGTTAAATTCGCGCATTAGCCTTTTTCCTTATTCTCTATTTTTTGAGTGCTTTGTGCTAATCTTTTATCATTTGCCCTCACTCTGCGTTCGAACTTTTTGATATCTTCTTCGGGAGCAAGTTCTTCGGGTTTAATCCCGCTTTTACCCAATAATTCCCGAACTTCACTATTATTTTTGATATGTTCATGCGTAATCGGTACTTCACCGAATAAATCACGCGCTTTGACATTATAGTTGGTAATCTCGGTCGCAAGGTCTTTTGCCTTGATCGTGATTGTCGGGAGGAAATCTGCAATGGGACGATTTTCGGGCATCCCCATCTTTGCTTTCATCTCTTGTGTATTATACCCACCGAATAGTGCATAATCGCCTTTACTGCGGATACGTCCGAACCCTTGATTATCCACACCCCGTTCATAAATATTTTTAGAGAGTTCCGTTTCGGTAGCGGTGAGTTTTTGACGGGCTTCGAGACGTTCAGAGAGGGCAATACGTTCTTCGAGAAGTTCTTGTTTGCGGGTTTGTAGTGCAAAATAGCTTTGGGCAAAAGCGATCCGTTCTTTGCGAGGATCGCCGTTTTGAGCGATGAGATAGCAGGCATAACGGGTGAGCATAATGTCATCGACTTCTCGATGGGCTCCTTTGCCTGTCTCGATCATTTTCCCGACGTCGGGAAAATGATCTAAAGCCGATTGTCCTGAATTTTGACATGCCATTTTTGCTTTTTCAATAACCTGTTTAAAGTTATCCCATTTGGTATAATCCAAAAGCCCCATCAGCTCTCTAGCATACCAAAATTCTACACCCTCTTGTTCATGCACCGCATCTTCGAAGCTTTTATGGAGAGAGGTAATCAGTTGTTTTTCCATTGCATTTTCCTTCGCGCAAATCTATAAATAGTATAGCTTTGAACGAAGATTTACTCCAAAATATGGCAGATTGTTATATAACATCCACATCTTCCAAAATACTTATCTCTTCTATCACCTTATTATCAACCCGTATCGCCGAATCGATAACGACATCTGCGAGTTTCGAAACGATGGTGAGTTTGATCTCTCGGCGTCCCGGATGACGGCGGACGAGGGTGTAGAGCTTCTCTAATGTTTCGAGGTTATCGCTAAGGCGGATACGCAGTTGCAACGGTTCCTGCGGCGGGAGATTTTCAACGATCTTGGTCTCTACCTTTTTCGCCTCTTTTTTCGCTTCGTTCAGCGTCATAATTTTCGTGACGCTGATACGGGTGAACATCTCGGTGTGGGTTACCTTGACCTTGAACGCAATCGGCTCATCGAGATCCATCGCTTCGAGTTGCTCTACCCTGTCGCTAAAGAGCATCACTTCGATATTGCCGTGGAAGTCCATCAGGCTCACT
>NZ_MIBT01000037.1:0-6621 GCF_001829605.1 Sulfuricurvum sp. RIFCSPLOWO2_12_FULL_43_24
GCTTATCGGAAATACCGTCTTGTGCAAAAGCAGTAACGGCGGATCAACCGGAACCTGTGTTGCACCCGGCAACAATGAAGCCAATAATGCTTTTTACGCTATTTACAACGACATTGATTCTGATGGGTCAACGACCAGCTCTTCATCCGCCGATCTCTCTCTTCCTACCGGATCAAAAATCCTCTGGGCTGGGTTGTATTGGCAGGGACAATTCCCAACCAATTACACCACCGATAAAAACAGTGTCAAAACAATCAAATTTAAAAGACCGGGCGGGGCATATCAAAGCGTAACCGCTTCCCAAATCGATTACATTAGTACAACCAATACCCCCTACCAAGGCTTTGCGGATGTAACTTCTTTAATGAATGTCAACGCACCAAACGGTACCTACCATATTGCCGATCTTAAAACCAAGTTAGGTACCAGTGCTTATGGAGCATGGTCTTTAAGTATTATGTACGAAGACGCTAACGATAATCTTAAAAATATGACCGAATATGACGGATTTAAAGCAATTTATGCGAGCGGTTCAACTCAAACTATTAATGTATCAGGATTCCGTACCCCTCTAAGCGGAACGGTAAATTCTACCTTTTTCATCTTCGGTGCAGAAGGAGATGCCGCTTATGCGTATGAAGGGTTACAAATCCAAAACGGGTCAGGGGTATTGACCAATATTTTCAATACCCTCAATCCTTCAAATAACCAGTTCAACTCCAATATTACCTACAAAAACGCTTATGTCACCAGTAGAAATCCGGCATGGCAAAATACCGCCGGTATCGATATTGACACCTATGATATTTCCGGAGTTCTTGGAAACAATCAGACATCAACCCAAATCAAGATTATAGGAAACGGTGGAGATCAATATTATGTCGGTACCTTTGGATTCGCAACTCAGATATACTCTCCAACCATCGGAAATTTCGATAAAAATGTCTCAGTCACCTACGAATCGAACCAAACCTGCGGAACGGATAAAGACCTGCGGGGGGCAACCTTAAACTATGAAGTGAATTTTGAGAATACCGGAACAGAAGCGGCATCTACCGTTCGTGTCTATGATGATTTTCAAAGCAACGGAATACTCAGTTATCTCGATATGACACAAACAACCGTTCCAACGGTACAACTCATTAGCGGCACCGCCGCATCAACCATCACATGCGATAAAAATGCTACTGCAGTCTATTGCGATTTTAACCGGATTAATATCGGTACCAAATATAAAATCAATTTTAGTACTAAAGTGCCAAGCTCTCTCGTCCTAACAAGTGATATAAGCCTAAACAATACTGCAAACGCACACTATTATAATGCTGCCACAGGTGAAGAAATCACTCAACTTGCTTCCAGTAATATGCAAATAGCCGGAGGAATATGCGCCGTTTTACCGGTAGCCAACTACCGCCTCGATGAATGCTTATGGGGTGGAGTGAGTAATGAAATATTAGATTCCAGTGGAAATGGATTAAATGGGACATCCGTTAATAGCCCTCTCAAAATTGCGGGAGAAATATGTACGGGAGGAAAATTCAAAGGAGCCAGTACCAATACAAACATTACAATTGCAAATAACTCCCATTTGAATCTTGCCAACGAACTTTCCATCAGTGTATGGGTCAATCCCACTTCATGGCCGACATCCGATTTACGTACCATAGCTTCTAAAGATACCAACTATGAGTTTCATCTCAATACCAGTGGTCGTGTCAATTGGTGGTGGGGTACAGGAAATTTTACCGGATCAAGCGCCGTTCCTCTGAACACGTGGACGCATATTGCTTTGACCTATAAAAGCGGTGAACAAAAAATCTACATCAATGGAGTTGAAGATGGCAGTGCTACCTACACCGGAACACTGCCTCAAAATACACTCCCTTTTTATATCGGCGTGGATTACAACTATCCATCTCGAACCTTTGATGGAGCCATCGATGAAGTTAAAATATTTGATCGGGCATTAAGTCAAACCGAAGTTTCATCAGTATATTCCAACGAATCTTCCGGTAATAACTTTAACGGATCAATCCGTACATGCCCTGATTGTGCCATCATTCCCGATCCAGCCGTCTCTTTCGATGCATGGGACTCTTTTCGCTCCATTAGCGATCGCAATATCTCAACTAAAATCGTCTCGAAACCCTTTGATCTCACTGTTGCCTCACTCAATGAAACCAATGACGGTTATCAAGATTTTAACGGTACCGTCTGCGCCCGTTTGATTGATACTGCAGGAGCTGCTCTCACCGATTGGGTCAAACTCACCTATACCTCTGAACAAACTAAAACGGCTGCTTTTTTACTCGACCGTGCCATCGGAGGAAGTGAGAGTGCCGGAGTTCGTCTCATGTGGAAAAAAGATGCTCCTGTCTCAACGACATGCGATGCTCTAACGGATACCGATACTACTGTTGCCAGCGACCGTTTTGCGGTACGTCCAGCATTATTCAATATCACAGCTCCTAATGCCGTTGCTGGGGTCGATTTTAATGTCATATTTACTGCCCCAAATTTTTCAGGAAGCCCATCATCTTTATACAATGAAAGTGTCCCCGGAAGCTTTGAAATCGCCATTGGTGAACATAATCCTCTTTGCGGCGTTGGTACCTTTAATCCAACACTTACTTCCTTTAGCTTTATCAATGGAACCAAAACATTCACCACTCGCTATTCAGAAGTGGGTGTGCTCGACATCAACATCACCGATCTCACCAAAGCATGCGGTGCGAAGTACGCCAATATCGACTGTGACGATGCGGATGTCGCCGGATTCTATAGCTCCGCGAGTGATTTGCCGATCGGATCAACCCAAGCTCAGATTACGATCAAACCCCACCATTTCGATGTAACGGGGACCCTCACTAATTTCGCGGGAGGAGATTTCACCTATCTCTCGGATGATCTCAACATGTCTTCCGCACTGGATCTCAACATCACCGCTAAAAACGGTGAAAATAACACTACTGCCAACTACAGTTCCGCGTGTTATGCGAAAAATACCGACTTAACGCTAGTACATTCGAGTGTCCCTAGTCCCTTAACCAAAATTCTCTATTCTGAAACACTCACTACGGTAAACACCAATGTACTAAAAGGTGATCCATGGACATTGAGCTTGAATTCAAGCTTGTTTAATAGCGGTTCAGTCGCCCCGAATATCGATTTCAATTTCGACAGGTCTCCTAGTAAACCTCTTAATCCGTTTGATTTTAATATCACCTCAGCCGATGTGAATGATAGTGATCACGTATTAGGCTCAGGAATACTTCTAGGCGATACCACATTCGTTTACGGTCGTGCACGTGCCTATGATATTGCAACCAATATCTCACCGGTAGATGCGCCGATCGAGTTTGAAGTCTACAGTACTACTTCGAGTGGATTTGTAAGTGGCATGCCGCAAAACGTCCTCAAGTGGTATCGCAATCTCAATCACGACACTGCTGCTGAGGGAAATGTTATCCGAGGGGGCTACAGTGCGGGAGGAGATGATATCGATGCTTCTAAAACTCCTGCCAATGGACTTCAGATGGTGAGTGTCACCTCTGTACATGACCAAACCATCCATTTGGATATAAGCCCTTGGTTATGGTATTCTCCCAATTATACTTACAATTACAGCGGTAATTGTACACGACACCCGTGTTTCAACTACGACTACACCGATGCAACCGGTGGCGTAAAAGGGGTGAACAGCGGAACGTTCCAAGGGAGTGACTTTCAAATGGCACCGGCAAAAAATATCACCAACAAAGGGGTGAAACTCTTTCGATGAGAAATGCTCTGACCCTCATAGAACTGATCCTCTCGATGATGATCATCGGGATCGTCTTTACCGTCATCCCCCGTCTGGTGATGTCGATGAACCAAAGCGCCCAAGTCACCCTCAAAGAGGAGGCGATGTACAACGCAATGGCACAAATAGGGATGATCCTCAACCTACCATGGGATGAAAACAATACAGAACACGATCAAATACTTCAAACCGATAGTTTAAGTTATGTCTGTAACAGTTCTAATCCTGAACCTTTTTATCGTATAGGAGGTTTTGTGGGAAGTCGAAATTGCCGAGAAGAAAATGGGACAATTTTCCAAGCTTCTTTTGGAATGGAAAAAGATACCTTTGGCAATAATGTCTACAACGACATCGATGACTACGACGGTAATATTACCACCACCAAATCATGCACCAATTTATATGATCTTAATACAACCGTAAAATATATCAATGAAGACACTTATGCAAATACACCTGCAGGTCAAACATCAAATGCGAAAATGATTGGGGTAAAAGTTAAATATACCTCTGGTCACAAATTTCAAAATACTGCGAACTGTATCACTGATTTAAACTACACTTCTTATAATATTGGTAATATTCATATCAACCGCAGGGATTGGTAATGCGGCGCGGTTATACCCTTATCGAAATCATCATCACCGTTGCCATTACCGGTATCCTTTCGGTGGGGATGTTCAAAGCATTCGAAGCAATCACTCTGCGAAGTGAAAAAGCGAAAATCCTCACCACACTCTCAATGGACAGCCAAAGTGCACTGGATCAAATCAGTATTCTTCTTTATAACCGTGCTCCGATGTCGGTTAGCGGATACAACCTAGGAGATGCAACCCGCACCCCGTTGGCAAGTTCAACCGATAAAGAAATCATCGAATGGCTGGGACTCGCATCTGAGAGTTATCTCGCAGGTGATTACAGCGGATTCGTCGATATGAACCACTCCGATTATGCCACCGCTACCCTCTACACTCCTGAAACAACCAAAGCATCTATCGAAAATACTCAAAGTGCTAAATGGGGAAGTTTTAACTGGGCGAATGACAACATCGCTTTAGTCTTTTCGGGGACATTTGATGAAGGGGTCTCAACCGTCCACACCATAACCATGACTGTTGACAATGCCATCGTATTTAGCGGTGTTGCACCTACAACAATTTATGAAAAGTACAACCTCGTTGACTCGGCGTATGCGGTTGCTAGAGGAGCAGATATCAATCAATCCGCAGCATGTATCACTACACTGGGAATCAGTTCTACGGCTATCGACAACACCCTTTTTCTCTTTTACAACTACCGTCCGTGGAACGGAGAGAGTTTTTGTGCCGATATTGCCGCTCATAATCCACAAGGCAGAGTGAGTATTCTCGCGACCAATGTCAACGCCTTTCGAGCTCAGATGATCAACAGCACTATCCGTCTCAGCATCGATACCAACCGAACCGTACGGGGCGGAAATCCGGTACGCTTATCCAAACAAAAGGTAGTATTCTAATGCGTCACGCTTTTGGATTACCGCAAGTGCTCCTCATCATCCTCTTTATCGGGGGGATTGTCACCGTCACCATGCGATATGCTTCTCTAGGGGCTCAGCATTATGCCGACAGCTATACCCGTGAACAGGCAGAGCTCTTTTTACAAAGCGCGACTGAAGCGGCATTATTACGGATCAGTGCCTATGATCGTACTGGCGGAAGTTGCCTCGGAAGTCTCACCGTCCGCTCATCGGATGCTAAGTTCGATGCCAACGTGACAATCGAGCGTTACTATTTAGCCGATGGGACCACTTGTAACAATGTTGCTCACACTCCGATCCAATCCGAGGAGTCGCATGGAATGGTGAGTATGCGCGTTATCGTTACCTCCGATAGCACTAATGCCAAAATCCTCCATCCGATCCGATTTGAACGAAGGAGCTTACAGCGCCCATGAAAAAACACGCTTTTTCGCTCATTGAACTTATCTTTGTCATTGTCCTCATCGGAGTGATGAGCGGTATCGGTTTTTACATGAGCCGCCCCGATTATGCCCGCCAAGATGCCCAATACACTCTGCTAAAACTCAAAGAGGCACGCTACCGTGCATTGGGGTATGATGCACTCGACAGTGCAGGATGTGTCACCCTAACTCAGGCCGCATTATCCGATAACGAAACTCCAAAACATGAGATTAAATCAACTATCACCCTCACCCCCAATATTACGACGGTCTGTTTTGATGGGATGGGGCGACCGCACAATGCTAATTCGGTAACATTAAATACTTTATTACCGAACGAATTAAATATAAATTTCAAAAATGGTGATAAAAATGCCACTATTCGCCTGTTTAGTGGAACGGGATATGCTATAATCCCTTGCAATAACTAATTATATTTTTTAATTTTGCCGATATAGGTACTAACAAAAAAACGTGGCAAGCAGGGAAATGGAACATCAAAAACTACTTTTCATAGAGCATGATCGGATTCGTACTTACCACGATGGTGTATTTGGCGAACCCTCTGCACGTGAGCATAAAGAGCTCTCTTCCGGTGCTATCGTCCCCTTATCACTGCTTAATACCCAAACCCTAAAACTCCCCGATCGTCTCAGCGAAGATGAGCTCCGAATCCAAGTTGAAATACGGATGTTTGAAGAGGGAAACCTCAACAGCGATGAAGAGTACACGATCGATTATATCCGCCATTCGGTCACGACCGATGATAGCGATTTGGTTGAAGTATTTGCCCTCTCTCTCACCAAAGCAAACGAATATTTCGGAGCTTCCCTCGCTAAATCACCTTCGATTGACCGTATCATCCCCGGATTTATGAT
>NZ_MIBT01000038.1:0-1602 GCF_001829605.1 Sulfuricurvum sp. RIFCSPLOWO2_12_FULL_43_24
TGTTCAAAAAAGTTCTACCCAAAAAGGGGAAAGCCTTGTCGATACGGCAGCTAATCTCGATGCTATGGGTCCCCATGCGATGATTGTTCGCCATGCTCATGCCGGAGTTCCGAATATCCTTGCCGAACACACTCATGCTTCCATCATCAATGCCGGAGACGGTGCCCATGCCCATCCGACGCAAGCACTCCTTGATCTCTTTACCCTCCGTCGTCATTTCGGTGATGTTCAAGGAAAAAAAATCGCAATCGTCGGTGATATTAAAAACTCTCGCGTTGCCAACAGCAATATCGAGTTATTGACCCGCTTTGGGATGGATATCACACTGGTAGCACCACCCCATTTTCTCCCCGACAGTCATCTCAAAATGACCCATAATCTCCACGATGTAATCGATAATGTCGATGCAATCATGTCTCTGCGTACCCAAACCGAACGACACTCTCATCAAACCTACGGCTCACTCAAAGACTACGGATCGGATTTTTGTATCACCCATGAGCTTGTCGGAAAACGTGACCTGATTCTCCTTCATCCGGGACCGGTACACCGAAATATCGATATCGATGACATGATGCTGGGTGATCCAAGATGTAAAGTTTTAGAACAAGTGCGTAATGGCGTAGCGATACGTATGGCTGTTCTTAAAGCACTTATCGCCTAATGTTCCAACGTTTCAGTTCCCTCGTTTCGTCGGGGGTCCCCTGCTTTTTTTATACCGATTTTACCGGAGAATTTTTCCATTGCTTCGCTTTGGAAGAGCTCAAAGCAGAAGATATCGAATTTGCTTTTAACAGCAACTCAAGTACCACAAATGCCCCGCACAAACCTTCTTTTTCACCTGTGTCATTAAAATATTACCGCCAGAAATTCGATGCGGTCCAAGCGCATATCCGAAACGGAAATACCTATCTGCTCAATTTGACACAACCCACCCTCATTGAATCCGGTTACACACTAAAAGAGATCTACACGATGGCTAATGCCCCGTATAAACTTCGCATAAAAGATCACTTTGTCTGCTTCTCACCCGAACCTTTTATCACTATTGAGGGAGATATCATCCATACCTACCCGATGAAAGGGACAATCGATGCCTCTTTGCCTAATGCAATCGAGACCATTTTGAATGATCCCAAAGAACTGGCTGAACATACGATGATCGTTGATTTGCTCCGTAATGATTTAGGAATTGTCGCCAAAGAGATTAAAGTCGAAAAGTTCCGCTACATCACCACAATCAATGCGGGCGATAAAAAACTTCACCAAGTAAGTTCACATATTTCAGGTACATTAGAAAACAACTGGAAAAAAAATGCAGGCCTAATCATAAGAACACTGTTGCCTGCGGGAAGTATCAGCGGTACGCCAAAGCGAAAAACGGTAGAAATAATAAAAGAAGTCGAAGGGTACGATCGAGGATATTTCACAGGTATATTCGGCCATTTTGACGGTAAAAATCTCTACAGTGCAGTAGCTATCCGATTTATTGAAAACATTGAGGGAAAACTGATTTATAAGAGCGGTGGCGGACTCACAGCAGATAGTGATTGCTTAAGCGAATACAACGAAATGATTGATAAGGTATATATTCCTTAGCGA
>NZ_MIBT01000039.1:0-23587 GCF_001829605.1 Sulfuricurvum sp. RIFCSPLOWO2_12_FULL_43_24
CTCTCGATGACGTAATCGGCCAAGCTCATCCCCTGCGATTTATGGATCGTAATCGCAAAGGCTAGCGTGATCGGAAACTGGCTGAGGGTGATCAGTTTCTCTTCGCTTGCCGTACTCCCTTTTTCGATCCACCGTGTTTTAGTGCTATCGACACGCTCCACTTTCACACTCACACCATCTTCTTTTTTGATCCAAATCAGATCCTCTTCGATGGAGGTGATCCGCCCCCGCTCGCCGTTGTAGTAGTTCCATGCGTTGCGGGTAAAGAGGATGGGGGCACCCACCTTCAAAGCCAAAATCGGCTCGATACGGCTCTCACTCATAAACCGCTCTACGTCGCGATCCTGCATCTTTTTATCATGAATCGTGACATAGGTTTCAACTTCGATAATCTCGCCGTTTAGGTGCTCCAACTGAGCGCGGTTATGGTTTTGGGCACTGATGTTTTTTCCAAACAACAGTGTCATCGTAGACATATCCTCGTTCAGCGGTTTGACCAATGCTTCGAGCGCATCGTGCGCCGCTTCATCAAGCCTCGCATGACGTACTTTTTCAAGCAATTCCAAAAATTCCGCTTCGTGGGTACGGTATGACCCCTCTAAATGAAGGGTCTCAAACCCAAGTCGCTCCCATGAGGGAGACTCAAACGCAAAATAGATTGGTTCATTCCCTCGTGTTACGGGGGGGAGCTGTAAGAAATCCCCTACCACAATGAGTCGTCCGTTAAATTCGGCTTGCAACAATCGCAGACGGATCATGTCAAGCAAAGGTGCCCCCACCATCGAAATCTCATCGATAACGATAATCTGCATGGAACGGATGAGTTTGATGATCTTTTTAGAAGGCTCAATCTTGCCGTTGCGTTCCAACTCCTCTTGAGACGAAGCAATCCCAAGATCAAAAAAGCTGTGGAGTGTCTGCCCCCCGATCAGCGTCGCCGCCATCCCCGTCGAGGCGAGACGGGCTACTGATTTCCCTTTTTCCACCGCATCCTCGATGATTGCACGTGTAAGGGTCGTTTTACCCGATCCTGCACCGCCGGTGATAAAGAGGTTGGAGTGTTCCACTATTTTCAACGCATTTTCAACCATTCTCATCCTTTAGCTCAATCACTCTTCCAAACGGAACTTCACCCTTCATCGGTGAAATCCATAATGTCTCATACGGCGGCTCATAAGGGGGGAATTTACCGTCTAGATCACTAAAATAGAGGAGGATTTTCGGACGGTACATCCATGACTCTATCAGCTCAAAGACCGGATTAAAATCGGTCCCTCCTCCTCCGCTAAGAGCATACGTGATAGATTCTCCCCGCTCAAATCGGGTCTGGCTTCGGATGCGATCATCACAAACGATCAGGTCGATGGTGTACGAACCAAACAATTCAGTAATCGATTCGACTTCGGCGATAAACTGTGCCAACAACACCTCATCCACCGATCCCGAGCTGTCAATCGCTATGGCTAACTCCAAATGACGCGAATGAACCCCCGGCAGATAGACCCCATCATAGAGGAGCTTTTTACTCGGCGGTATCAGAGTGTAATCGCTGACATAATGCCCCCCGACACTCTCGCGTAACTCACTTCTCCAGTCGATAAAACTCTTTTGGTTAGGTTGGATCAGATGGTGGATTTCAGCACTGAGAGGATCCGATTTCTCCAATGCCTCAAGGGAGCGTTTTTCACGCTGGGCACGTGAGAGTTTTTCATCGAGAGAATCCCCTTCTCTCTCCTCGTCACTGTCACGGTCATTTTGTTCCTGATCCAAAAACTCCAGTGAGAGCTCATGATAAATCTCTTCGGCACTGAGATTCCCGAAACGCTTATCGTAGGTGATAGCAGAAGGAGGAGAAAAACCACTCTCGATCAGCAGCGTATTAATCGCGTAATCGCACGCCATATTCCACAGCCAAGGACTGCGATTTCCCCGTCTATGGGTATGAGCAAGGGCTTCATGCAGCGCGGCGTTGCAGAGGGTAAATATTCGCTCCCCCTCACTCAGACTTTCCATATAGGCTTCACGATACTCAAAACGGTTCTCTCTTGTTGCAAAGCTCTCGATGTTGTCATTCACGATTGTTTCCATGCCGCTGGCGATGGTTCCGAAAAACGGATAATCGAGGAGGAGTTTGGCTTTGAGAGGGGGGAAATCGATCATAGCAGATAGGCGTATGCCTCGACCCACTCGCCGAAGGCATCCAGATGTTCCATCGCTACACCTTGACGCTGGAGGTCTTGGACGATGAGGACGGCAAACTCATTTTTGAGTTTGAGGGTGTAACGCAATACGTTAGAAAGTTCTTCTTCATCGCGCGTGTGCAACACTCGGGATACAAGGACGTTGGAGAGGGCATAGAGGGTAGAGAGTTCACTCGGCGCTTCACTCTCTTCGCCTCGTAAAATCGCATCGACATCGGGGAGATGATCCATGATTTTACAGTAGCCTAAAAAATCGATCGCGGCATCTTCTCCCACCGCACCCGCAATCGCTTCGAGTAAGAGATTTTGCGGCAACGAGCTTTGAAGGATCTTATGGACCGCTTCCCAACTGCGCGGTGTAGCGAAACTGCGGACGTTTTTGAGTGGATCGAATCCAAATAGTGCGCTGTTTTTAAATCCGATGTAGGCGATCAGACGGGGATCAATACGCATTTTCACTGCCCAATAACGCCAATCCTCCACGCTCACCTCCATCTCGATATGGACAAATCGGTTCGCCAGCGGCGAGGGGAGACGATAAACTACCCCTCGATCGCTTTCACGATTTCCTGCCGCGACGATCGACCACCCATCGGGGAGGGTATATTCCCCTACTTTACGATCCAAAATCAGCTGATACGCCGAAGCTTGCACGGCGGGAGCGGCCGCATTGAGCTCATCGAGAAACAATATTCCCACCCCCTCGCGCGGAAGAAACGACGGGGGTGCCCAGAGAGCAGTATGGGAATCACGCTCATAAAACGGAATCCCTTTGAGATCGGTAGGATCAAGGAGGGAGAGACGCAAATCGATGCATTCGAGATTTTTCTCAAAGGCGATCTGTTTGATGATAGAAGATTTCCCAATTCCCGGAGCCCCCCACAAAAAGGTCGGGATCTGAGAGACGATCAACGATTCGATCGTCGTTTTCGCATATGAACTGCGCATTAAAACCATCCTATATTATGAGTTTGTATATATTTTCCGAACGCGGGGTTTGTTTTCACCGCCCTCTCATACCGCCGATCAAGAGAGAGCTGATAGAGTGTCTCTATCGGAGTTGCTGTGTTTGCAGCTAAGGCAGACAATACCTCGGCATCACCATCTACCGCAAGCGACTCCAGCATATCCGGAGAAAGCGATGGGTTGGAAGCAAGCGAAGCGGAAAATTGTCCGCTCTCAAAAAGGTGATCCAAAATCTCTCGTTCCGTGATAGGGTTGGAAGCAAGCGATCCCGATACCGTATCATCACCTAAAGCATATAGTTTTTGCTGCATTACTCCATTCAAACTAATATTTGAAGCCAACGCAACTATCACCGTCATCCCGTACTTGATACGGGATCCATCTCCTATAATAGTGGATTCCGTGTCGTGGCACGGAATGACGAAGTTCATCAACCGCTCAAAACGCTCCTCATCCAGCACCGTTTTCGAAGCGATCAAATCAGGATAGGTGGATTCAAGTTGCAAAGCTCCATTAGGCGATAAGGTCATATTTTGAGCCAGTATCCTATTGACCTCTTCATCGTTCAGCTCTAACAATCCGATCTCCAATGCCAACGGTTCCCGATGGGCTAACAAAGCAGCACGCTCACCCAACAACAGACGTAAAATACTTTCCTGTGTTTCCGAATGAAGTGCTATTGCATCCAACACCCCGTTCAAAGAGCGATCTCTCGGATGTTTGATTTCATTGGCTATCGGGGGAAGCTCCGCTATCGCACTTATGAGTTCTTTGCTTCCGTACTTCTCAATCAAATGGGCCAATCCGCTCATCGCATACTGAACATTATGATTACGATCCAGATCGACGTAAAACCGCCCGATGATCGAAGCGGTGACATCTCGGTTGGTATCATTGTCAAACAATCCTTCCTTCTGCCAATCGTACAGCTTGAGAAGTTTGAAAAAAAGTTCATCGGTGATATAGGGATTTTGTAGAAAATCAACCAGACGCTCTTGGTTGCGGGAAAGCTTCAGGCTCATTAGTAATCGATTGGGTTCGATGGAGCGGCATAGCCACTCCTCTACACTTGAAATTTCCACAATAGGGGCATTCTGTGTCTCATAAAGATGCGCCAATTCGACCTGCTCGTAGGGATTCATCATTCTCCCTTCGATAATGAGGGAAACATCATCGGTGAAACTGCCGACACGTGTGATTTTATGCAATTTAAGAAGAGCATCAAATTCCTCTTCACTCAATGCACGGGTTTTTCCCAACAGTAGAATCGATTTATCGCAAAGCTCATCATAGTTCATAACGCGTATTATATTCACTCACTCTAAAAAACTTACACAAAGGTATAATGTCATCAATAGTTTAAAAGGATTTTAACGATGGACGAACTTTATGAGGGAATTGCCGCGTATGATGCGGGAGATTTTACCAAAGCCCATGAGCTTCTCTACCCATTAGCCGCTTACAAACGTGATCCTGAAGCGCAGTTTCATATGGGGATGATCTATTTTTACGGCGAAGGTGTTGAAAAAGATGTGGATAAAGCGATGGAGTGGTGGAAAAAAGCGATGCGCGCAGGGCATGTCGATGCGGCGTATCGCCTAAGCGAAATCGCAACATCAACTAAAACAACGTTTTAAAGATTGGTTTCAATATTGTTTGAAAAGTCCATCATTAGATGGTAAAGTATAATCCCATCGTGAGTAGACTGATAAAGCTTGTTCTCTTCAATTAGATCGAAAAAATCACCTATTTTCCGCATATTTTCATCAATATTTATTGGATGGATAATAAAGCCAATCATCCCATTAATATTAAAATATGATGAATAGTATTTCGTCGTGAATCTATTAATACCATTATTTACATACTCATGATTTAAAGTAGTTTGGCCGTTAAGTCGCTTACATTCTAATATATAATAAGCTTTCGTATCTTGAAATGTATCATATGTCTGAACTTTAATATCACTTCTACCATTATTTTCTGGAACTTCAGGATCAAATAAAAAATGAGTCATTCCAAGCATATGACGGATACTATTATCATTCAAATAATTCAAAAGCAATATATCTCTTATTTTATTTTCATTGTTATGGGGAACCATTACGGTATCATCAAGCATAATTAAATAACACTTATATATGAAATTTAACAACTCATTAAATCTTATATTGCAGTTAAGCCCATCGGAAGTTTTTAATAACTTGGCTGTTAATTCTGTTGTAAATTCGCCAAACATCTATTTTCCAGCTCTTAAAATTGCATCATCAAATTCATAAAAGTCTAAATACCCTATAGCTTTATGCCAATTTTTATACTCATTTGGTTTTACTACATAAAAACCATCTGGCTCAAATCCTTTTATATCTTTTTGTATAAAAAGGTTTTCCAACGAAGTGTTGCCTGAAGATTTTAAAAAGTTTTGAATGCGATCTTCTTGATGCCAAGTAATGGATTCTGACTGTTTCTCTTTCAATACTTTAAAATAAATTCCTATAGCGTACTTATCTTTATCTTGAAATACTTCCGCTTTAAAATACATCTTATTTTGTTCATAAATTTTAGAGTAATGGTCGATAAAAATATTGATATACTCTTCAATAACGTTATCTTTATATGCAAGCTTTTTAAAAGCTACATCATATTTCTTTTGAATAACCCAAGGGATTACAATGCTATTGGCATAATCTACAAGAGCAAACTCCTGCTCTGTTAAATCAAATGATTCTAATACAGTTTGATCTAATTCTTTTTCAAGATTATTTAAACTTATCTCATAGGTATTTGATTTTAAAGCATCATTACTTTCATAATACTCTTTTTTCAACTTCTCAATGTTTGACACAATTGGAACTACATTGACATTTTCTATATAAGGTAAATTTAGTTTTTCATGATCATCACATTCTTCTTGTCGCACACCCGTTGAAGAAGCTGTTTGCAATAAATAATAAGAAAAAAACTTCGAATAAAAAAATCCGTTAATCATTTTTAATCTATCTAAATTATCATTCTTCGATTTAATTGCAACAACAGAGCTTGTGAAAATTGCATCTTTATACGAAATCGCAGAAGTTTGTTTTAATGAATTATTCAATCCACCCGTAAAAAGTAATACAGGAGCTTCATATAAACTTTTATCTATTAGATTATCTTTTTTATAGATATATGCAACATTATCATAATCAAATTTTTGGAGCTTATTTGAAATATAAAATGATTTTAAATCTTTTCTTTTTGGATCAGTATCAATAAAATCAAGATTTTTTAAATCTCGTGTATCAATTTTTTGTTTAGCATTTTTATCATTTCTCTTAAACCCTTGATGCTTGTTCAATTCCTTCTCATCAACTAAATTTACTATTTTACTGTATTGCTTATTCAGCCTTTGAATAAAATTAAAATCCAAATATGAGCCATATATCAATATTTTCCATAAGTCATCATTTTCAAGTAATTTCGATTGTAAAACTTTTTTAAAATCACTTTTCGAAAGAGTGAGAATTTTTAACTTTTTAAAATATAGATTTGGTTTCATTGAAATATAGTTGATCGTATTTCTTAATACTTCTTCCTCTGTACTATATTCATAAAACAGTATTGATACAGGTACATCAGCATTCTCAAAAATCTCTTTTCTAACAGAAGAGAGTTCTAAAATATGATTTATTTTAAATTGATTAAAAAAATATTTTGTTCTAAAAATATTGCTCTGTAGATTATATAGAATCTTACTAGTAACTATAAAACTTATCTTTGTATTTTTTGCCACAAAATCTTTAACTCGATACATAAAAGGCTGAACAATATCTCTATTACCAACAATTAATTTTTCATCTTTAATGTATCTATCCACCAAAGAATCTTTTTTTATACTACTGCCACCATAAGGAGGATTACCAATAATAAAATCAAGCTTTTTATCTTTTAAAATTTGATTGCACTCAGCATCTGTATCAAAAAAATCATTCTGAAAAAAGTTTGCATTAGGATTTTTTTCACTTTTTAACAGATATGGAAATCTAAACTGTTCTATATCCTTTGGATTTTGATAATCCAACATCGTAAGATAGAGCGAAAACACACTAATCTGTACAGCATTTTTATCTTTATCTATTCCAAATATATTATCTTTGGCAATTTTTACAATCTCTTTTTGTACTATTTTTCTGCCTGTAACATTTTCAAATTGTGTAACCAATTTTCTAAATGCTTCAACCAAAAATATACCGCTTCCACAAGCTGGATCGAGCACTTTACAATTATATTCAGTAGGATTATTTTTAAAATACTCATCAACCGTATATTTTAAAATATAATCCACTAAAAATGTTGGAGTATAGTATGCACCACTTTTTTTCTGCTCTTCCTCACCAATAAAGCTCTCATACACATTGGAAATAAATTCGATAGGGATAATTGAAAAATCATAATAGTCAAAGAGTGATAATTGTCCTGTTTTTATCTCAGTACCGCTAATTAACTCTTTTAAAATCTTTAAATGTGCTTCAGTTACTAATGCGTACTCAAGTTCGTCTATAGGAAACCAATCTCCATTAAACCCCTTATCTGACTTTAAATACTGAAATAGTGCATATGTCCTATTTTTGTCACCTAAAATCTCTTTTAAATCTTCATTAGTCAAATTTTTTGGAATATTTTCGAAACATAATTCAACGTTTCTATCTATCAAATATCTAATAAAAATAATACGTCCAATCAATGAATTAGCAATATTTTTATAGTCGTTCAAGCCATTATTGAGTAACTTTTCTCGAGCATATTTTATATTTTCTAATAGTTTTTTATCAACACGATTATTATTTTGTTTAAATGTTGATTCTTCAAAATATTTACCACTGATGATAGAAAGATAATTTAATTTTTCTGATTTTAGAGGAGTTAGTGTAAAATTTCCGTTTTTAAGTACATATTCAAACCCATTGTATACTTCAAAATCTGTTTCAGTTTCAATAATAATAATTGGAGCTTCACCGAAATTCCAACACATTTTAAAAACTTTATTTTTATCAACTTCTTTATCAAAAAAAAGAATAACAGGTCTATTATTCAAAACATAAAGAGAGGTTGGATTTATTTCCTGTAATGATCTACGAATTCGTTGAGGGAGAATATTGACGATATTACTGTCTGAATATGGTTGCAATGTTATATCAGTTGGTAATTCTAAAAACTGATTTATACTTTGTTTCAACATTTGTCCTATCGGAAAGTATCTATAGCGAAGTGACTTAAGTCCCTAATTATACTTTAAAATTGTATGAATTTCTTCATACAATTTAGAGGAATATCTATTCCAAAACTCTCCCTATACTGTAACGCATATCCTCATCGAGGCTATCCATGTTACCCAGCATCCAGGTTAGATACCCTTTGTCCGCTTCGGCAATCTCACTGAGGGTTTTCCCTTTATACTTTCCAAACTTCAACGGTCGTGTATAAAACACCGGGGTTTGGGTCAACTCGACCATTTTATCGATCGGATTTACCCCCTCAAAGCGTTCCTGTAACCGTTTTCGAAGCTCAGTGAGAAACAGTTTCAACACCAAAACATCACCGATTGCATCGTGCGCTTTCACGACGATCCCTAGAGCATCCGCTTCGGCTTGTTCGATTTTATACAACCCAAAGCGATAACGAAAATACTGCAATCGATGAGCCTCTTCATCCTCAAACAGATGGCGTGCGCAGCGCAAGGTATCAATCAAACGCATCTGAGAGGTAAAATTTTCTTTAGCCAACATTCCCAAATCAAATGGGGCGTTGTGAATAATGAGGACATTCTCAGGAGTATTGAGCTCATGTAGAGTTTGGAAGGCATTTGTTTGCGTACATTCTGGCTTCCCCTCTATCATGTCAGGGGTAATGCCATGTACTTCCATTGCACCATAGCCGATGGGAACCTCAGCGGAACACAAATCGTTATAGACCTCGACTTTTTTACCGTCTAGAACCATATATCCCAGTTGAATAATACGATCATTATCCCCTGCACCCGTCGTCTCCGTATCGAGAAGTACGAATTTAGCCATTAATACTGATCATCTTCAGCATCAATATCGAACTCATCGTAATCATCTTCGTCTTCATCATCTTCGTCATCGTAAAGGTCATCCTCTCCATCACCTTCTCCTTCGCGCATGGAAGTAAGTTCGGTGTAAAGCTGCTCTGCTTCTTCTTCATCGATGTCGCCGCTATTAAGCTCTGTGAGAAGTTCTTTATACTCATCACGCAACGCCTGCATATCTTCAAGCTGTGCACGTTCTTCTACTGTTGCATCTTTTTGTGATGCGATTGATTCGAAAATATCGTCAATATGTTCTTCCACATCGGGAATCAACTCGTTTTGAATCAAATGTTTTAATTGTGTAATATAAGCCATGTTCAATCCTTATGATTTGGATACCTCATTATACTTCAAAAAATCAACAAATTTGTCTTCACTAAGCGGTCTTGCATACAGATATCCCTGACCTTGTTGGCATCCATACTCTTTTAATAATACGGATTGCGGTACTTCTTCGATCCCCTCAGCAATCGTTTTAAGCCCTAACGCATCGGCCATTGCAATGATTGCTTTGACGATTGCACGATCTTGTTCATCACTCTCTAATCCGCGAATAAATGACTGATCAATTTTGAGTTTATCGATCGGAAAGGTTTTTAAATAACTCAAACTCGAATACCCTGTACCAAAATCATCGATTGCGACTTCAATCCCCAACGCTTTAAGCTCAATCAGTTTTTGTCCCAGCACTTTCGGATTACTCATCAAAACACTCTCGGTAATCTCCAGTTCGACATACTTGTGTTCCAAACCGCTCTCATCGATAATTCGGCTCAACGTTTCCACCACATCAGGACGTTCAAACTGTTTTCCCGATACGTTTACCGATATCCTTCCCGAAAATAGTCCCTCATCGATTAAACGCTTTGTTGTTGAGCACGATTGCGCCAAGACCTGTTCGCCGATAGGGATGATCAGCTGATTGGACTCCGCCAAAGGGATAAACATATCAGGGCGTACAATCCCCAGTGAAGGGTGTTTCCACCGCACCAACGCTTCAGCCCCAATCACCCGACCCGACAAAAGATCGACTTGCGGCTGATAATACACCACAAACTCTTTTTCATCAACCGCCCGACGCAACTCCCGCTCCATCAAAACCCGTTCAAAAAGCTGAACACTCATCTCTTGCGCAAAATAGCAATAGTTGCTTCGTCCGGCCTCTTTGGCTCGGCGCAGTGCAATATCTGCATTTTTAAGCAATGTTTGCGCATCTTCGCCATCATCGGGGTAAATGGTTATTCCCATGCTGGCACTGAGAAGAAAATCATTATCCTTAGTATGTATACTCTCTTCAAATATCCGAACCACTTCTTTTAATATACGATCGCATTCACGTAAATCCTGTAACGATTCCAAGACAATGATAAACTCATCACCGCCGATACGTGCAATCGTATCTTCACGACGAATAATCTCTTCCATTTTAAAGGCTACTTCCATGATCACCGCATCACCGACCGTATACCCGTACGATTCATTTATATCTTTAAAATTATCGATATCGATATAGATGGCCGCCAGTTTGGTATTTTCACGATTGCAGCGTTCTATTGAATGTTTCAACCTTGCATTGAGCAATAATCGATTCGGAAGGTTGGTAAGCATATCGTAATGGGCCATCCGCTCAATTTCGCGTTCCGATTCTTGAAGACGGGTAATATCATCTCCCGATGAAAATGTTCCGATATTCTTCCCTTCACTGTCTTTAATCAGCGCGCTATGCCATGCGATAATCCGTTCATCCCCTTTTTTGGTCCATATTCTGTTTTCAAAATATTCAACCAACTCCCGTTCACCGTTCATGATTTCATAAAATAGTTCTTTAACCTGCCCCACCTGTTCATACACAACAAACGTATCGAACCAATTTTTTCCGATAACCTCTTCTTGGTTCACCCCTAATACTTCACACCCTTTGGGATTTATCAGCTCGACTATCCCCTCCTGATTAAGGGCCAAGCATATGACGGAAGCAACATCCAGATAAAGTTTACTTTTCTCTTTTTCCAACTCAATCGTATGTTCTAAACTCTTGCGAAGTTCTTCACCCAAATAGATCAATTCGCTAATATCGTTCAAAAAAAGTTTCATAATGGCTTGGTTGTTCACCTCTGCCTCGATTAATGTCACTTCATACACACGATCAGCAATTTCGATTTTTTCTTTATCGACTCCTCCATGCATTCTTAGTGTAACCATCAAACCATTCCAAACCCCGGCCGGAAACATTTTTGATACCGAATCATCAATCTTAATTTGAAACGTCATCATTGCTTCTGCATTCAACCACTTGATAATCTGGTCTTCACCTATATCGATGATTTCACAAAATGCAAGGCCCAAAAGATTATACGTTGCTTTGCTGTCACGCAGTTTTGATTCGAGCTTCATTTCTAATGCTGTACTGTAATTCAGAAGCATGTCTTTTTCACTCAAAAGATAAAGTTCTTTGTCTCTCCCCCATACCATCAAGTGATGGATATCACGCTCTTTCATAATCTCAATCGCATGATGGATCTTTTCGTTCAATTCCACTGTTATAATGGGTGAATGCATATATCGGGCAATAGATTCCCTGCTATCTACCTGACGATACGCTAATTCCAATACATCCTGTTCCGTCACAATTCCGACCGGTAACGTTTGATTCAGAACAATCAGAACATCTCGATTTTTATGCTGCATTAAACTAATAGCATCATACACACTCGCATCATGGTCTACCGTAATGGCACAATTTCGGCGATTTAAACACTGAAAAACTTCCTGTGCGGTGTGTACTTCGCTCTCATAGTAAGTCAATACATCACTTTGGGTAAGAGTGCAGAGGTATTTCCCATTTTCATCGATCAATACCAGTCGGCGTATTTCATAGTCTATCATTAATTCTACCGCCATTTCAACCGGACGATCGTCATGAATGGAGATAGTGGGATAGGTTGCATAATCAATCGCTTTTTTTTCTCCTTCAATCCCGTTACGATAAAGTCCAATAATATCTCTGAGTGTCAATACACCTACAGCCACATTATTTTCAATCAAGACAATATGGCTAATACCCTCTTTACCCATTCGTTCTATGGCATCAAATAAGGATACGTCTGAAGAGAGAAAATCTTTTTTATGCGTAACAAGATCACTGAGTAGCATTGCAATTGTCCTAAACTAAAGTAGGATTATTATACACCATTACAAGGATGATTTAATAAGAGATAAAAGATGCTGTAAAGAGAATAATTAAGCTTTCGTTGCAATTTTTTTTGGGGGGGAAATTTAAAGAAGTATGTAAAACAGGAGTTTAAAAATAGATGGTGCGGACGGGGGGATTTGAACCCCCACACACGTAATGCGCTACCACCTCAAGGTAGTGTGTCTACCGTTCCACCACGTCCGCGTTAAAGAAAATTCTCAAGCCGTAGCTTGAGAGAAAGAAAGATCGAACTTACGCAGCCAAGTATGGGTTAGCGTAAAGAGCGATAAGAGCGATAACAAGTGTATAAATAACTTGTGCTTCGATCATAGCAAGAGCGATGAACATAGTTGTCATCAATTTTCCGCCAAGACCCGGGTTACGAGCTGTACCAGCGATAGTTGCAGCAGCAGTGCTACCCATACCGATTGCTCCACCAAGAGCAGCCAAACCAAGACCAACACCCGCAGCGATCATAGAATACGCTTTCAATGTTTGGTTAGCAACGTCTGCAGATGCAGCAGCCGCAGCAGGTGCCGCTTCAACAGCAGCTTCAACAACCGCTACCGCTTCTTCAGCACCGAATACTGAAGCAACAAGAGCGAGCATAAGAAAAAGAACTTTTTTCATGAGTAATCTCCGTATTTAAATCAAAGTCTGTTCGGATAGTGTCCCTACTTATCACTTTGTGGGTGGAATTATAAAACCAAAGAACTAAAAGGTTACTGAATTCTCAAAAAACATTGTTTTTTGTAGCTTTAGGGGGTTGTAGGGACATTTGTCCCTGCCACTAAAACGGATGAATTCGTTTTAGTGTGTAACATGAAAATGATTACTTAGCTCGCCCTAATCCGATCTTGTTTCCTTTGAACTCGACGATCTCCACCATCAGCTCATCCCCTTCATTCACCACATCGCTCACACGAGAGATATGTCCGTCGGAAAGTTTAGAAATATGGATCAAGCCGTCAATTCCCCCCGGAAGCTCGATAAAAGCGCCAAAATCAACGATCTTTTTCACCTTCCCTTTGACAACATCCCCCACTTTATATTCCACTTTTTCCACAGGGGTAGATCCGCTTACGATCCCTTCGATGTGATCGCGTGCTCCGCGAAGCCCGTCTCGATTTTTACCGGTCAGCTTGACTGAGCCTTTTTTCTTATCGATATCGATGGTTACATCGAAACGTTCAATGATCTCACGGATTGTTTTTCCCGCTTGTCCGATGATATCGCCGATAAAACTCGGATCAATATGGAAAAGATCGGTACTCGGCAACGTCCCCTCGTTAAGCTCGATACTATCTTCCGCACCCATCATAATGTCAATGATATGGGCACGACCTTCTTTGGCTTGATAAAGAGCCTCTTTGAGAACATCAAGATGGATACCGCCGAGTTTGATATCCATCTGCATCGCGGTAATCCCCTCTTTGGAACCCGCTACTTTAAAATCCAAATCTCCGTCATGATCTTCAAGTCCCATAATATCGGTCAAAATCGCGTGTCGTGAACCCTCTTGAACCATCCCCATCGCAACACCGGCAATCGGGTCCGCCATCTCGATATCACCCGCACGAAGTGCCATATAACCGCCGCAGACCGTTGCCATTGACGAAGAACCGTTGGACTCAAGAATCTCGGAAACTAAGCGAATGGTTTGGCCGTTACGGACACACGCACCTTCCAAAGCACGTTTAGCCAAATTTCCATGTCCCAACTCACGACGGCGCGGCGCACCTATCGGAGAGGGCTCACCCACGCTGAACCCCGGAAAGTTGTAGTGGACCATAAACCCTTCGTTTTGAGTGCCGCTGTCGGTAAGATTTTCAAACATCTGCGCATCTTTAGCCCCGCCGAGTGTCAAAATAACCAACGCTTGGGTCTGTCCACGGGTAAAGAGGGCTGATGCATGGGCACTTGGCAATACATTCGTCTCAATACGAATCGGACGTACTTCATTGAGCGCACGACCGTCTGCACGTACTTTTTCATCCAAGATCTGAGTACGCACCATGGTACGTTTTACCGATTCGATCGCTTTTTTCAAATCGTGTTCATTCCACTGCGGTTTTTCATTCATGATCGTTTTACGGATCGTACGCAATGCGGTAGAGCGTTCCGTTTTTGCCATTTGATTAATGCCGCGCTTTAGATCTTCCGTATGATTGGCACGGACATAGTCGATCATCTCACCGTTCATTTCACTGATCACGTACTGAATCTCAAACGGCTCTGACGAGAACGGTTTAAAAGCAGCCTCATACGCACTGTTCGCTTCACTCAAAGCCTCTTGTGCCGATGCGAGAACACGGATCAACTCATCTTCATTCATCGCATTAGAGACACGTACAGGGATCGCGGGTAGACTCATAGAGGGATCAACCAACGGATCGATCATCCCCATCTCGAGAATCTCCACTTCATCAGATCCGAGCGTTTGCATCTCGATCATCAACATATCTTCTTTGCTACCCGCCAAATACAGATCGAGAGTACTCTGTTCAATTTGGCTGCGTGTCGGATTGAAAACAATCTCTCCGTCGATTTTACCGACACGCACCGCACTCACCGAGTTAAAAATATCAATATCAGATACATAAAGAGCGGCAGACGCAGCATTGAGTGCCAGTACTTGTAAATCGGCCTCTTTATCGGCACTTAAAACCATAACTGTGATTTGAACCGGATTCGCAAATCCTTTCGGGAATAGCGGACGCAATGAACGATCGACAATACGTGACGTCAATGTTTCAAAATCACTCGGTTTCGTCTCACGTTTGATAAAGCCCCCCGGAAATTTTCCGGCAGCATAACTTTTCTCAATGTATTGAACCGTCAAAGGTAAAAAATCCTCATCCACAAAATCGGTCTCATCGACAACAACCGTTGCTAAAATAACGGTATCTCCACATTTAAGCCATGCAGCTCCATTGGCTTGTGCCGCAACTTGATTAAACGCGTACGATTCCGTTTTATTTTTTAATGCCAATTCAACATTGTATTTCATTCATTCTCCATTTTTATCGTGCCATCGAGGCAGCACCCATTGTGTATTTAAGATCGTTATCGATAAAACGCAGGCCAAGCCCTAAGAAAATATTTTGCGACTGCGGATTGAGGAAATTATCCCATCCACCGTACAGTTCAAGATGTTTTAACATTTGATAGCGCACTTGTGCTTTCAAATGGGTACGAGTTCCACGGATATCATTAATAGCATTAAAATCAAACGCTTCTGCACTGAATTTCAGACGATCATGATCCATGAAATAATCGACTCCGATACCGCCGGTTGACTCGATTGCTCCAAAGCGGAGCAATGTGTTATCAAAGCGTTTTCCGTATTGGAGAGAATAATAGGTCTCCCCTTTGATATTTTTACCCGGAGGATTCGTATCGTAGCGGGAATAATCATCGGTACTGACCAAATCAAACATATAATAGGTTTCAGGATTGGGAAGATAATTAACCCCCAAATAGACTTTTCCGTACTGATCTCGTATCATGTAATCGGTATGCATCGCCACCTGAAGTTCACTGGTTGTAAAGTTGCTCAACATCGAGTCAATTTTTCCGAATGCTTCCTCACCGCTTTTGAAAAATGATCCTGCCGTTGTAATCGTATCTTTCAATGAAGAGCGATTTTCCGTGAGGATAGCACTGACATTATCTTCTATCTTGACAAATTTATCGACCGCTTCAGGCAGTTTATGTTCCAACGAACCGCTGATATTATCGAGGCGCGTTGAGAGTGAATTGATACGGGCCATAATGGCCGGCAAATCTTTATTGACGGTATCTGCCGTCTGAGAAAATCCGGCGCTCATCGTTCTAAAGTTAGCAATCGCCGCATGCAAATCATCTCTGTTTTCAACAATCACACCATCGAGGTTCACCCCAACGTTGCGAAATGCAATGATCATCTCTTGAATTGCGGCGCGGTGCTCATCATCCAACGTAGAACGGAAATCTTTGAGTAATAATTCCAACTCTTTGGCTGCCGCATTGACCGAATCACTCGTTTGATCAAACGAAGCATAACGCTTGGATTGGGACAAGACCCCTGCCTCTTTAAGCACTGATGGTGAATCACCGACGACGATATTGATTACTTTTGATCCTAAAAGAGACTCTTGCGCCACAATCACCGATGAGTCATCCGGAATTTTCACCCCTTTATCAATCATAAGCGTGAGTCTAACCCGCTTCCCTTCGATCATAATATCTTCAACATCACCGATTGTTACCCCGTTCATCAAAACATGGGTATGCTTTTCTACACCCGAAGCATCTTCAACATACGCTTGGACTGTGTAGCCATCACTTCCCCATTTTCCGAGTGACGTTACCTGAGTCGAGAGGAACAACAATGCACCCAAAGCCATCACGACAAAAAGACCAATTTTTGCTTCCAGTTTCATAAGCTATCCTCTTTTAATTACTGGTGAGTTTATAATTAAATTCCGATCCGCCGATCGGCTTTAAAATGAGTGTTATAAAGATATACGAATCATCTACTGAATCATTCCCCGTCGTATTCGTCAAGATCGGACGTCGATTTTGAACGTAGCGAATACCGAAATCAAGACATCGCTGAGTATATAAAAACCCGATCTCACTTCGTTTCATCAAATCTTCACGATAATCGTAAGCCAAGATACCGAAAAAACGATAATGCCGGTTGTATTGATACGCCGCATCGGCTGTCCAGTAACTTGCGTATTCGGTAACATTGCGCAATAGCGTAGAGTCGTATCGCAGTTCATCGGTATAATAATGACTCACACCCGCCGTTACGATTTTATTATTATAGCGAAGAGTGTTCTGTTCTTTGGTGATACGATTTCGATCATGATTATATGCCGTCTGATTATAATACGAGACCACACGGCTAATCTCCCATTCGAGCTCATTTTGCAACTCACCGTAATAGCTTCCCTGATCGTCATATCGGAAATTTTGACTCAAACGATCCACGAGAAATTGTTTTCCACCTTCAAAAAGGTAGTTATTTAATCCAAACGATAAAGTATCGCTTGGTTCATTCAAACTGTAATATTCACACTCAGGAAGTGTACTCCCCGCAGCACACATTCCATTATCATGATAGGTCTCGTAATAACCATTATAAAAACGGTTCCCTGAGACTGTATAGCTTACCGAAGGGCTAAGGACATGGGTTAGAGATTCGTACGGTTTCACCAGCGTTGATGAGAGGGAAAAGGTGTGATCGAGCTGAGCATAAAGCCCTTCTTCATAGTTGGTGGTTTCTCCGGATTTCGGATTTCCATAAAACCCGATCACATTTGAAAATGCGGTAGCGGTATAAGCGACATCGAGATACTCATCAAATAATGCACTCTGAAAAGTGATTGGAACGGTGAAATCACCTTGAATGGCACGTTTTCCGTCCGGCCGGTAAAAATGGGTTGCTATTGCATCCGCACTTAGGAGGAGACGATTTTCTAAGAAACTCTCTAAATAACGGTGATATTGTAAACTTGGCAGGGTTTGAATGGTTTGATCATTGCTCTCTTGGTCTAAATACTGATAGTGCTTCAGGTAGGTTCCGAAATAGTTGTCTTCACTATTGTAATAGGCATTAATGCGTGAAAGGACCTGATTGGCAGTCACATTTTGCGTTTGATCACTCTGCTGCAAATTGAGATAATCGACGTCATTCATCCATGATCCGTCAACATACAGTCCCGATTCACCCTTGAGATTTGCATCAAACCATTCACGCAATGGGGCAGAGTGACGATATTTAACATTATATCCGTAATGTTTAATATTGGCTAGATCGTACTCTTCCGCATATTTAGACTGCTCTTTGAAATAACCTAAACGGATCGATCCTTGTGATGAGGCAGTGTCGACAAATCGAAAATCAGTATAAAGTCCCGATCCGCGATTGGTTCGAATTTGAGGACGAAATTCTGCATCCCACCAATTTTGTGGTGCTAAATAGATCGGTTGCTGATAATAAAACCCTTCTGAGTTGGAGAGTCCAAACGACGGGATCAACAATCCACTTCGGCGGGTTTTATCGGTCGGATATCCAAAATACGGGAGATAAAAAAGAGGAAAATCGTTGACTTGTAAACGCGCATTGTACAAATTAACCCACATCTCTTCAGTATCGTAATCCGCACTGCTAAAACGTATTTTCCAGAGAGGATCATGTGAATCACACCCCGATACCGATCCACTGGTCAAGTCAATCTCATTTTTACACGCTTGCGCTTCATCGGTACTGATCCATGCCCCTGAATCTTGATCGACCATGTAGTAAGGTTTGGAATAACGGGTTTCATTGATCAAATCGAAACGTGCATAATCACTGAGCATATGATATTGTTTGGCTTTAAAAACATTCACATTGCCCATCGCTTCAATGATACTCGTATTGCGATCATAGATGAGTTTATCGGCACTGAGTATCTGATCTTGATAGAGGGCTACCGGATCGCCTATCGCAGTGGCAATCGAACCGTTTGCATCAACATTGGTTCCATACAACTCAACACGATCTTCACCCAAAAGTAAAGTAGATGTAACCAGACTGATCCAGATAAATTTACGCATTAATCACCAATGTCCGTGCAGTTCGATCATGCCAGCTCCGTCTATACGGATCAAGCATCGCCCAGACGAAACCCAGATAAAAAAGGATCTCGCTCACTACCCGAAAAACACTTCGGTTAAAAGCACTTAAAAAACTTGGGTTTGAAAGGGTTGAGAGTTCAATAACACGGATTTTCATAATAATTTTTCCAAGACTGGCACCGTATTGCATCGTAAAAAAAGTTTGGTAAATAATTTTAATCGCCATATACTCCAGCAAAAAGCTGTTTGTCACCGCTATCATTGCTTCTAACGTTTCGGCTTTACTCATCGCATCCCATAAAATGATAATCATAATGATGGATAAAAGCAATTCATCGATTCCAAAGGCAGCCACACGCTGACGAATAGAAGAGAGTTCCAAATGCTCTCGTTGTAAAAGTGAATCGATGCGTTCGTCCATTAACGAAGCGCCTGATACGCGATATCGGTACGCAATTTTTTGCCGGCAAAATGAACTTGCCCACAGAGCATATAAGCACGGTCACGTGCTTGTTTGATGCTATCACCAACACCGACGCAGACAAGAACACGTCCGCCCGTCGCATAGAGTTTTCCATCTTCTTCCGCTACACCTGCATACGCGATATGGGTATTTTGAGCGATTTCTTCATGATGGACTTCATCCACAATGATTTCGGCAGGTTCTGAATTGTCATACGGATAGTTACGGCTCGCCATCACAACGCCGACTGCATATTTATCGTGAAATTCAACATTCAGAGTATCGAGTTGTTTGGTCGCGGCTTTGTAAAACAATTCACGAGCAGGAGTTTTGAGCAATGGCATCAAAATCTCACATTCAGGATCACCGAAACGTACGTTAAATTCAAGTGTTATAGGCTCACCATTCACCACCATGATACCAATAAAAAGAACTCCCTCAAACGGTGCTCCTTCTTCTTGCATCCCCAACAATGTTGGACGGATTACCCGCTCTTTGACTTTTTCATAAATCACATCATCAACGAGAGGAGTCGGTGCATACGCGCCCATTCCTCCAGTATTGGGTCCCTCATCGTTATCAAGGAGCCGTTTATGATCTTGTGCCGCAGGGAGGAGAATAAAATCTTTTCCATCGCAAAGAGCAAACATGGAAAGTTCATAACCATCCAAAAACTCTTCAATAATAACGCGTAAGCCCGCATCTCCAAACGATTTTCCACTCAACATTTCTGAAACGGCTACTTTGGCTTCATCGTGGCTCATGGCGATAATAACACCCTTACCGGCACACAAACCATCCGCTTTTACAACGATCGGAGCAGTTAATGATTCGATAAATTTGAACGCGTCACCAATATGGGCTGTTTCGATATAGCGTGCCGTCGGAATATTGTATTTGGCCAAAAAGTTTTTCATATAGACTTTTGAACCTTCGAGTTGTGCTGCGGCTTTTGAAGGACCGAAAATCACCAGCCCTTTAGCTTTGAAAATATCCACAACGCCATCGGTCAAAGGACCTTCAGGACCTACGATTGTTAAATCAATCGCGTTATCGAGTGCAAATTGCGCCAGTTCTTCATAATCTTTGATTTCAATATTTGTACCTAACATCGGTGTAGCGCCATTGCCGGGAGAGAAAAAAAGCTCAGTTACTTCGGGGTCTTGTTTTAACACCCGTCCGATTGAAAATTCGCGTCCGCCGCTTCCGATTACCATTACTCGCATAGATCACCTTGAAAAAATTTAATTATCTTATCTGAAATACGTTAACGTTTCTCAAATAAGGTAAAAGCCCAGGCGGGCGTTTCGCAGTAGCTTTGGTTCTTCAAAGCTGTAATTGCGCCACATCGAGCGTCTCTACCGGCGGCAATCTCTCATGCGTTAGCACTCAAACAAGATCACCGACACACCGAAACATCTACAGATATGACTTATTGTATATGTAGAACCCTCATATTGCGATTACTCGCTGCGCCCAGAGAATACAATTATATCCTCAAAATGCTTAAAACGCAGATGCGTCTTGGGCAATTTTTCGTGCCAGTTCAATCGCCGATTCGACACTGGTTAAAGGACTTACATGAACCTCTTTGGCAGTTTTGAAAGCAGCGCGAGTTGTTTTACCGATAGCGACAATACTGTACGACGAAAGGATCGGATAAGAAGCGCAAAAACAATCGATGGATGAGGGAGAAGTAAAGACTAAAACGGCATCTTTGTCTATCGTATACTCTCTCGCCGCTTCATTGCAGGTCGTCTCATACACCACTGCTTCGTCAATCTCAACCCCCTCCTTTCGAGCTTCCATAACCCAATCCGAAGCAATCACTTTCGGACGCACATAAAGCCATTTTCCCTTTCCCGCTTTGGTTCGTAAAATAGCCGGAATCGATCTCCCATAGCCATCTGCCGCTTCAACATTCAGAGCACCCGCTTTTCGTGCCGCTTCTGCCGTACCTTCCGAGACGCAGATGCATTGCAGTTTTTCCCATCCAAACGTGTAATGGTCTAAAGCTAACAATGCTTGTTTCGAAGTGAGAATAATCCCCTGATAGGTGTCAAAATCAATACGAGGTTGTAAAAAAGAGATCGTGAGGATAGGGATATGAATCACTCCCTCATAGGGAGTTTTTGAGATGAGATAAATCGGGCGCAAGGGAGCGCCTTATTCCCACTCGATCGTTGCTGGAGGTTTAGAACTGATATCGTATACGACACGATTGATTCCATCAACTTCGTTAATGATACGGCGGCTGATACGTTCCAACAAGGTGTGAGGAAGATGGGCAAACGTTGCCGTCATCCCATCCACCGCTTCTACAACACGGACACAAACGGTGTTGTCATAGGTACGGTTATCTCCCATAACGCCGACTGATTTGACGTTCAGGAGTACCGCAAATGCTTGCCATGTTTTGGTGTAATAGCCACTCGCTTTGAGTTCATCAAGCAAAATCGCATCGGCTTCACGGAGAAGATTGAGATCCGGTTTGTTCACTTCACCCATGATACGGATACCTAATCCCGGTCCCGGGAACGGATGACGGTTAACCAATGAATCCGGCAATCCGAGTTCAAGCCCGAGTTTACGTACTTCGTCTTTGAACAAATCACGGAGAGGTTCGATTAACTCGAAATCCATCCAATCCGGCAATCCACCGACATTGTGATGGCTTTTGATCGTCACCGATGGGCCGTTAACGGAAACCGATTCGATAACGTCGGGATACAATGTCCCCTGCGCCAAGAATTTAATACCGTCATGCTTTTTCGCTTCCGCTTCAAACACTTCGATAAAGGTGTGTCCGATAATTTTTCGTTTCGTCTCAGGATCCGTCACACCGGCAAGCTTGCCGAGGAAATTTTCCGATGCATCGGCAACGACGAGAGGTACCTTGAGATGAACTTTGAAAATATTTTCAACCGAGTCACGTTCCCCCTTGCGCAATAATCCGTTATCGACGAAAACCGGGATCAACTGATCGCCGATCGCTTCGTACAACAATGCCGCAACGACCGAAGAGTCCACCCCTCCGCTGAGTGCGCAAAGTACTTTCCCCTCACCCACTTGGGCGCGAATTTTCACGATTTGCTCTTTGAGAAAATGTCCCATATCCCATTTTTCGGTAATGCCGCAAATTTTGCGTGCAAAATTGCGAAGCATCAAATACCCCTCTTCAGAGTGGTTTACCTCCGGGTGATATTGCATCGCGTAGACCATTTTTGCTTCATTTGCGATGGCTGCATACGGGGAGTTTGGCGAATACGCGATAGGGACAAAGCCTTCCGGCAATACATCCACTTTGTCCGAATGGCTCATCCATACGGCGCGTTCGTCTTCACACCCCTCGAAGAGTATCGAGTGCTGTGTCATATCGATGGTAAGTTCCGCTTTTCCGTATTCGTGATGATCACTTCGGATAACCGAACCGCCGAAATCGACCGCGATACGCTGCATACCGTAACAAATCCCAAGAACAGGGATTCCAAGTGCGTAAACACCTTGATCGACGGTATACGCATCTTTGTTGTAAACGGATGAAGGTCCACCGCTGAGAATGATACCTTTTGGATTTTTTGCTTTAATAGCATCGATTTTAGTGTGGTAAGGAAGTACCTCACAATAGACTTTATCTTCGCGCAAACGTCGTGCGATCAACTGTGTGTACTGTGAACCAAAATCAAGAACGATAATATTGACATCTTTCAAAGGAGAGCCTTTAAGTGGAGATAATCGGGAGGGTAAGCAATTATGTACCCTTTGCGTTAATGAAAGGGTACCCTAATATAGATTAATAGAAGCCTAAAACACTAAACTGAACATACCATACTATCAGTGAGACGATATATCCAACCAGCACCGTCCATGCCAATTTCATATGGGAGGAAAAGGTATAAATACCGTGCATTTTCCCCATTACTCCTACACCTGCGGCACTTCCAAAACTGATCAACGAACCGCCGATTCCCGCTGTCATCGTCACCAACATCCATTGAGCATGATCGATAGAAGGATTGGCTTTTAAAACCGCTGACATTACCGGAACGTTATCAACGATGGCG
>NZ_MIBT01000040.1:0-10806 GCF_001829605.1 Sulfuricurvum sp. RIFCSPLOWO2_12_FULL_43_24
TCTCCCCTGAATACAGAGGCAAAAACATTGCTTGAACCACTGAAACTTTACGGTCCAGTTGTCCTGCATACCCCTCTTCATAATCGCGGCAACTTCCACAAATCCCGAAATATTCACACTGCACATAGAACCTTTAATTTCAAACTATTTAACACTGGCGATCAGATTACCGATCAGCAAATTCCATCCGTCAACCATGACAAAAACGAGTATTTTAAACGGCATCGAGATCATAACGGGGGGAAGCATCATCATACCCATCGACATCAGGATCGAAGCAACGACCATATCGATGACGAGAAACGGCAAAAAGAGGAGAAATCCGATCTCAAACGCCGTTTTCAGCTCACTGATCATAAATGCCGGGATCACGATGGTGAGAGGAACTTCTTTGATGGATTGAGGATTTTCCATATGACGTATACGCAAAAAGAGGGCCAAATCTTTTTCACGGGTATTGCGTACCATAAAGCTTTTGAACGGCTCGGTTGTTTTCTCAAATGCCTCATCATACGTGATTTTCTCTTCACTGTAGGGCTTAATCCCCTCCTCATACGCTTTGGTGGCGACAGGCTCCATGACGAAAACCGTCAAAATCAATGCCAGCATGACAAGAAGCTGTGTCGGAGGGACTTGCTGAGTACCCAAAGCTTGGCGCAAAAATCCGAAAACGATAACGAAACGGGTAAAAGTCGTCATCACCAGCACCAGACTCGGTGCTAAAAACAGTACGGTTAAAACCAGTAAAACATTAAGTGAACTTACCACTTCAGCCGGTGATTCGGGAGCTGTGAGATTAAAATTCATTGCCGGAACTTGCGGATCAGCACCCCATAGAGCATAGGGAATTAAAAGAAACAAAAAGAAAAAACGACCCAAACCGACACTCCCAAAATAAAGAGATGATAATACCATAGACTAAGTAAAATCTGATAAAATAACACGAATAACTATCAGGAGCATCTATGTCCAACTCTCTCTCTATCGTAATTTTAGCCGCCGGAAAAGGTTCTCGTATGAAATCGCCGAAAGCTAAAGTACTTCATGAGATTTGCGGACGCGAAATGCTCTACTACAGTATTAAAGCCGCGCTAGAGATTACCGATGATGTTATCGTCGTCGTCGCCCACCAAAAAGAGGCCGTAATCGCCGCAATGGAAAAACATTTCAGCAACTTGACGTTTGTCACCCAAGATGCCGAAAACTTTCCGGGTACGGGGGGTGCGATGATGGGAGTGAACCCGCGATATGATGATGTCCTTGTCCTCAATGGCGATATGCCCCTCATCGAACGCTCATCGATCGAAAAATTCCTCGCCAATCCTGCCGATATCGTCATGTCGGTTATCCCGCTCGACAACCCCTCAGGCTACGGCCGTGTCGTTATTGAAAACGACCGCGTTCAACGAATCGTTGAAGAGAAAGATGCGAGTGAAAGCGAAAAAACGATCAATACCGTCAATGCCGGAGTCTACGCCTTTAAACACCATGTATTGCAAACGTATATTCCCCGTCTTTCCAACGCAAACGCGCAAAAAGAATATTATCTTACCGATGTTATCGAAATGGCACGCAACGATGGATTGAGTATTGCCCCGCTCTATGTCGAAGAAGTGGAATTCAAAGGGGTCAATTCCAAAAACGATCTCACCAATGCCGAGATGATTATGATGAATCGCCTCCGCCGTGCCTGGATGGATGCGGGGGTGATTATGCAACTGCCTGAAACCATCTATATTGAGGAAGGGGTAATGTTTGAGGGGGAATGTGTCCTCGAAAACGGTGTACGCCTGTGCGGAAATACCCTGATCATCAACTCTCACATCAAAGCCCACAGCGTGATTGAAGAGAGTGTTATCCGTGATTCGGATATCGGTCCGCTAGCCCATATCCGTCCTCTTAGTGTGATTACGGGGACCCATATCGGGAACTTCGTCGAGGTCAAAAAATCGACCCTTAACGGCGTTAAAGCGGGACATCTAAGCTATTTAGGGGATGCCGTGATCGATTCGGGAACCAATATCGGAGCGGGAACCATCACCTGCAACTATGATGGGGTGAAAAAATACCAAACTATCATCGGTAAAAATGTCTTTGTCGGAAGCGATACCCAGCTCGTAGCTCCTGTCGAGATAGCCGATAATGTGATGATCGCCGCTGGGACAACCGTGACAGCAGGTAAATACGAAAGTGATATCCTCATCCTCAGCCGTACGCCAATCCGTAAAGTAGCCGGATTTTTCACCAAATTCTTCGGAAAGGGGAAAGTATGTTAATCCCCTCAAACCTTTTGGAAGGTAAAAAGATCCTCCTTGGGGTGACCGGTTCGATCGCGGCCTACAAATCACTCGAATTGCTCCGTCTCTACATCAAAGCGGGGGCCGAAGTGCGAGTCGTTATGACCCCTGCCGCAAAAAAATTCGTAGCACCGCTTAGTTTTGAAGCCCTCAGCCGTAACCGTGTCCTCGATGACACCAACGAATCGTGGTCGGATGATTTCAACCACATCAAAATATCAGGGTGGGCCGATCTACTCGTTATCGCCCCCGCCACCGCCAACACGATCGCCAAACTCGCCAACGGTATCGCCGATACGATACTCACCCAATGTGCCCTCGCCTATCCGGGGATCAAACTCCTCGCTCCATCGGCAAACACCAACATGATCCAAAATCCGATGATCCAAGCCTCCATGAAAATGCTCGCCATCGCCAACTACGAGATTGTCAATACCCAGACCAAAGAGTTAGCGTGTCAAGTGACGGGTGATGGCGCAATGGCGGAGCCTCTGGAGATTTTCTGGCAGAGTGCCCGAATACTGCTCAAAAACGATTTTTGGACTGATCGCCGTGTTATCGTCACCGGCGGGGGGACGATCGAAAAGCTCGACGATGTCCGTACCATCTCTAACCGCTCCAGCGGTAAAATGGCCTCAGCACTTGCTGCAGCGCTCTTTTTACGAGGAGCCGATGTAAACCTGATTGCAACCCGTTTTGATGAAGGTCTTCCGACCTCGATCCATACCATCGATGTTGAAAGCTCCGAAGAGATGGAAGAATACCTCACCGATTCGATCCGTATCGCAAAAAAAGGGAAACTCACCAAACCCTCACTGATTCACGATGAGCCTATCGCTCTGATCCAAAAAGAGCCTTTTTTGTTTATGGCGGCGGCGGTGAGCGATTATATTCCGACCCATCCTCAAGAGGGAAAACTCAAAAAAGAGATGTTAGGGGAATCATGGAATATCGAGATGAAACAAAACGTCGATTTGCTCAAATCATGTAACAAAGAGGGGATTAAAACGGTCGCATTCAAAGCCGAAACAGATCCCGCTGTCGCAACCCAAAACGCCCAAAATCTTTTGGTAAACAAGGGGGCTAATGCGGTATGCCTTAACATCATCGATGAAAATAACCCTTTTGGAAGTGATACAAACCGAATCGATTTTATCACCGTTGAAGGGAGTGTTTCTCTCCCTAGAAATGAGAAGTTGGGACTCTCTCTCCAACTCTTAGATGAAGCGATGCGTATATGAGCAATCAACCTTGCCATATTGCGATTATTATGGACGGAAACGGCCGCTGGGCCGAATCCAAAGGGGAAAATCGGACATTCGGCCACGAGAGAGGGGCAGAGGTTGTTCGTACCATTACAACTTATTGCGCTAATCACAGCGATATCCATCGTCTGACCCTTTATGCATTCAGTACCGAAAACTGGAAACGTCCGAAGCTTGAAGTCGAGTTTTTGATGAAACTGCTGGAGCGTTATCTTAAAAATGAAAAAATCACCTATCTAAGCGGAAATATCCGTTTTGAGCCGATTGGAGATCTCTCCATCTTCTCAAAATCGCTCCGTAAAGTGATCGATGATATTCAAAATGCGACAGCCGCATGTACGGGGTTGCTGCAAAGCTTAGCACTCAACTATGGGGGGCGTGATGAAATTGTCCGTGCCGCAAATGCTCTGCGCGATAGCGGAGCACTTACGGTAGAATCCGTGGGAAAAGCACTCGACTGTCAACATGATGTTGATCTGCTGATCCGTACCGGGGGAGATCATCGGCTGTCGAATTTTCTCCTGTGGCAAGCGGCGTATGCAGAGCTATTTTTCACCAATACCCTCTGGCCTGAATTCAGTGTTGATGAACTTGAAGCCATTATCAAAAAATTTAAAACAGTCGAAAGACGCTTCGGAGGATTAAACTGATGGAACTACTCTTTGTTTTTATTGTGGGAGCGGCGATCGGATCATTTTTAAATGTCGTTATCATCCGTACACCGCGTGATGAAAGCGTCTCTTTTCCTGCATCCCATTGTATGAGCTGTAATACTCCTCTTCGCGCTTGGCACAATATCCCGATCCTTTCATGGCTCTTTTTGCGAGGAAAATGTTCTTTTTGCGGTGAAAAAATCTCGATACAATATCCTCTCATCGAATTGCTCAGCGGACTTATCTTCCTTTTCAGTGCAATGAAACTGGGGGTGAGTATCCAATCGTTCGGTGTTGCTTTAACGTTTGATCTCCTTTTGGCCCTATCGGCTATCGATTATTATTACAAAATGGTCCCCGACAGTATCAACCTCTCTGCGCTCACCATCGCTATTTTGAGTGCAACCTCCTTCGGACAGCTCGGTTATAACTTCACCAATGCCCTTTTGTTTGCCGGTGGATTTACCCTCCTTCGTTTTTACCTCTCCTATGCCATCAAAAAAGAGGCGATGGGAGAGGCTGATATTATGATTGCCGCGACCATGGGGGCATTGCTGGGGATCAAATTGGGACTTGTTGCGATTTTCGTAGGTGCAGTGCTTGCTCTTCCGGCACTGTTGCTCACACAAGGAGAGAGTGATGATTCCAAACAACTTCCGTTTATCCCGTTCTTAGCGATGGGATGTTGGATCGTACTCATGTTCGATACGTATGTAACGGCTTATTTGGCGGGGTTATATGGATAAATTACGCCATTATATTTTATCGAATCTCTCGATTCTCTTTTTCTCGATTTTTCTCCCGCTGTTCGCAATCGCTTCGGTCATATTTATGATCAAACTTGCAACCTATACGGCAGTCATTCAGCTCAGTATCGCGGAGATGGGGAAGCTCTATCTTTTCGTATTGCCCGAGTTGCTCTTTTATACCCTCCCGATCGCTTTTATCGTCGGCGGGGCCCTCACCCTCTATCGCCTCTCAAACGATAATGAGATGGTCGTCGTTTTTTCGCTCGGCATATCCCCTTCGTATGTTGCAAGAGTTTTGGCAATTCCCGCATTGCTTCTCTCCATCCTCCTTTTTGTCAATTTTGTAGTAGTTATCCCCTATATCAAAATTATCTCCGGCAACTTTTTGGAGAAAAAAAGGGCGGAAGCCAAGTTCAACCTTACGGCGTCAGAGTTTGGTCATAACTTCGGGGATTGGATGCTCTTTATCAACAAAAGCGATTCGGAATCACGTGCCTTCGGAGATGTAGTCCTTTTTAACAAAGAGATGAAAGAAGAAATCCTCATAACCGCTGAAAAAGCAGAACTCATTAACCATAAAGGAGTCTTGCAGCTGCAATTGTCAAACGGACAAAGTTACAGTTATGATAACGCGCTTCTCAAAACCATGCTTTTTAAAACCGCCTACATCAACGATATGATGAATACCGATCCTACCATCTACCGTAACACCCTCGATTTTTGGACAAACGAGGAAGAACGACCGAAAAAAAATAGACTCATCATCACCAATACCCTCTTAAGCCTTTTCCCCCTTATTTCCGTATTTTTGATGATTGCCTTGGGTGTCGTCCATGCACGCCACCAAAAGCGATGGATTTATCTATGGCTTTTTCTCTCCATCGTCGGATTTTACGCCTCTGCCATCATCACCCAGCAGTGGCTCGGATTTCATACGATCTGGGTGGTAGCACTTGGATGGGTGATCCTCTCCTATGGTTTCTATAAACGTTTAGTGGGAACGCGCTTTTGAACCGTGCCAAAATCACCATGAGCTATAACGGCTCGGCGTTTATGGGGTCTCAACAGCAACCTACGACCCATGAGACCGTTATCGGCACCCTCATCATCGCCCTCAAACGTCTCAAAATCAACTCCGCCCCCAAAGGTTCAGGCCGCACCGATCGAGGTGTTCACGCGACGCATCAAGTAATGCACATCGATCTCCCTCTGTTTTGGAGCGACCTTCAACGACTCAAAGAGATGCTCAACCTCCAGCTCCCAAACTCGTTACGGATCTTACGGATCGAATTTGTCGAAAGCGACTTTCACGCCCGCTACAGTGCCAAACGACGCGTCTATCGCTACGTCATCAAAGAGGGGAATACCAACCCGTTTGAAGACAACTTCGTCTCCTTTATCCCCACTCTCAACCGTGAAGTGATTCGTGATTCAATCAGATGTTTTGAGGGGACCCATAGTTTTGAACTTTTCAAAAAAAGCGGCAACGATATGGATCACTTCACCCGTATTATCTACCGTGCTTACGCCTACTCACACAAAGGGTACTTTATCCTTGTATTCGAGGGAAACGGTTTTTTACGCTCCCAAATCCGCCTGATGGTCGGTTTTTTACTTCGTATTTCCGCTGGCAAAGCAACAAAAGAGCAGCTCATAGAGCAGTTAAACTGTCTCAAGCGATACTCCACCGATATCGCGCCGCATAACGGACTTTATCTAACGCACATTAAGTATTAGTCATATAGACTCAACTTATTTGATACATCTTGCATTATTAATGCTATTTCGTTACAATCACAGCTCAAATTTTAACCTTTAAGGATAGTCACATGGCAAAACATCAGTTCCAGACTGAAGTCTCACAAATCTTACATCTCATGATTCACTCTTTGTACTCGAACAAAGAGATTTTCGTCCGCGAGCTCGTATCGAACTCTTCGGATGCTCTCGATAAACTCAACATGCTCGTCCTCACCGACGACGCCTACAAAGGGGTAAACTTCGCTCCTCGTATCGACATCATCATCGATAAAGAGGCTAAAACCCTTACCATCAGCGACAGCGGTATCGGTATGAACGAAGCGGATTTAGTCGAAAACCTCGGAACCATCGCAAAATCAGGAACCAAAGCGTTCCTCGAAAAACTCAGCGGCGATCAGAAAAAAGATTCTAACCTTATCGGTCAATTCGGTGTCGGTTTCTACGCGTCGTTTATGGTTGCCGATAAAGTGGAAGTGATCAGCCGCAAAGCAGGAGAAGAGCAAGCCTACAAATGGAGCTCAATGGCGGGGTCAGAGTATGACCTAGAGCCAGCAGAGCGCGACAGCCACGGTACGAGCATCATCATGCACCTAAAAGACGATGAGAGCGAATTCCTAGAGACTCACCGTATCGACTCTATCATCAAAAAATACTCCAACCATATCCCTTTCCCGATCTTCATGGACAAAGAGGAGTGGGTAGCACCAGCCGAGGGTGAAGAGAAAGGTCACAACGAAATCGTAAACAAACAAGTCAACAAAGCCAACGCATTGTGGACGATTAGCAAAAGCGACATCACCGACGAAGAGTACAAAGATTTCTACTCCAGTATCGCCCACGATTCCAGCGAACCGTTGCTATGGATGCACAATAAAGCTGAGGGAACACTAGAGTACACCACCCTCTTCTACGTCCCTGCCAAAGCGCCGATGGACTTGTACCGCGTCGATTACCAAAGCGGTATCAAACTCTACATCAACCGTGTCTTCATCACCGACGATGAAAAAGAGCTTATGCCGACTTACCTCCGTTTCCTTCGCGGGGTGATCGATTCTGCCGACCTTCCACTCAACGTCAGCCGTGAAATTTTACAGAGCAACCGCGTTATGGCAAAAATCAAAAACGCATCAGTTAAAAAAGTGCTCAGCGAACTTGCGAAAGTCTCTGAAAACGACGCGGATACATACGACGCATTCTACAAAGAGTTCGGAAACGTCCTCAAAGAGGGACTCTACAGCGACATGGGCAACCGTGAAAAAATCCTAGAGCTTCTTAAACTCAACACCCTTAACTCTGCCGAGCCGGTAATGTTTAGCAAATTCGTAGAAGGAGTTGATGCTGAGAAAAAAGAGATCTATTACATCTCTGCAAAAATGTCTCTCCAAATGCTCAAAAACTCTCCGGCACTAGAGCGTTTCAAAGCCAAAGGGATCGATGTGTTGGTGCTCAACGAAGAGATCGACACGATCGTATTCCCGATGGTAAGCGAGTACAACGAGTATAAATTCGTCAACGTCACCGATGCGGAACTTGAAGAGTCCGAAGAGGAGAAAAAAGAGCACGAAGAGAAAGCCAAAGGGTTGGAATCATTCGTAGGTCAACTCCAAAACGCTCTAGGGAAAAATGTCTCGAAAGTCGAAACGACGTTCGATCTCACCGAGTCTGCCGTATGTCTCAAAGTCGATAAAGAAGACCAAGGGTACATGATGGCGCAGATGATGAAACAATTCGGAAACATGGGCGGAGATTTTCCGGCTCCGAAACCGATCCTCCAAATCAACCCGAACCATGAGTTGATCAAAAAACTCAGCGACTCAGCAGATATGAACCTCATCGACGATGCGGCACATGTGTTGCTCGATCAGGCGAAACTGTATGAGGGTGAGACGCTTGCGGATACCGCTGGGTTTATTGCACGTCTTAACCGTATTATGGCGAAAGCGCTGTAATCTCCCCGTCATTCCGTACTTCACGTGCCCTTTAGGGTAGATACGGAATCTAGCCTCACACTTTCTCGTCATTCCCGACTTGATCGGGAATCCAGCTTCTAAAATAACCAAAATCTATATTTAACTATTCTCGTATTCGATATACTTACATATTTAAAATCAGGTTGTAATTAAATGGAAGAAATTATTAAAGCACTAAATTGGCCTCATTTTACTTTTCTATTTGCGCTAATTTTTCTATTTATTTACAAAAAACAAATAGAAACCTTTATGTCTCGAATTGCATCAATTGACAAAAATGGAATCAAAATATCACCTATGCCAGAAGCTCAAAGAGAGAAAGATAAAACTGAAGCTGTTCAAGAATTACTTTTAGTAATTGGAGATTCTATTGTTTTAAGAGATATTGAAGGGCGCATAAAAACTGACTTGGAAAGTCGTGGACTTGAAACCAATGGCGACACAATTAAAGTATTAATAAAACATTTAGGAGCAACAAAAGTACTGTTAGACTTTGAGCAAATACATAATCTTATTTTTGGAAGCCAAATATATCTTCTTAAAAGACTAAATGAAGTTATCGGGCAAGGGCTATCGAGAGAAGATATCAATGTCCATTTTAATCGTATTCAAGAAAAATATAATGAAGATTTTATTGACTGGTCAGTGGACCAATATATGACATTCCTTCTTGGTAGATCATTAGTAACGGTTGATAATGACACATATCATATAACTAATCTTGGAGTCGAATATTTAACATGGATAATGCGAAATGGACGTAGTGAAAATATGCCATTGTAAAAAAGATCCTTCATTCCAAACGTCCTCGTTTGGAATAAATACTAATGCTATGCACTTCCAAGATTGAACTTGATAGCAAATAAAAAAGGAGTTGTAAAATGAAATATATTATTACATTAATTTTAATCGCAATTGGAATCAATGGCTGTTCATCAGAAAAAGTAAAGTGGACTGCATTTGTATATCCTGACATAGAAAATGTACCAAGTGCAGATCAAACCGAACAATACATCATCGGAGAGTATGATTCATTTGAATCTTGCCAACAAGCCGCAATTGATCAAGTACGTTACAATAATGATAAATATCAAAAAGAAGGCGACTATCAATGCGGTTTAAACTGTCAACATAAAGAAGAATTTGGCGGTTTGTTGATTTGTGAAGAAATAAAAAAATAAAGATTTATTCCCTCGTTCCCAACGTCCTCGTTGGGAATGCAGACTGATGGTATACACTCCCAAGCTGGAGCTTGGGAGCGAGGGGAAGTAATGAACCAAAATTCGTAAAGGATTTCTTCTATCAAACTATCGAGGAAACGTTTCCCTCGTTCCCACTCTCCTGAGTGGGAATGCATACGGAACTATAAATCATAAAATATCTTAGTACGGACTAAGCACTTCTATCCGTTACCACTCGGGAGAGTGGGAACGAGAAAAAGTACCAAAAAACCTCATCACTTCATCAAATTGCTCTTGTGACTCCCACACTCCTGCTTCATCCTAAAGGATCCCCTTCTGTCACGCTCAGTTTCAGTGAATTAAATTTAAAAAAAAATCAACTTTTGACAGTAGGACTTTTGTCATGTCCTTATATTTAATAAAATTCAGGCAAAAAATAGATAGTAAATGGATAAAGAAGTTGAACCCTATCTCAATTTTCGGATGCGTCGATAGGTGGGTAGACAACCGGAAGCATCCGCTAATCAATAGGGAGAAACAACCATGCGTATAGCCAAAGATGACGTAGATGTGAGAATGCAGATTCCGGGTGCCGTGATTCGTCAGCGAATGGATTTCGGGGACGCGACCGGCCTAGGTAAGATCAGTTGCGAATATTTTACTCTTTCTGCGGGTGTTGATACGATCCCTTTGTTTCAGGGGCTGCAAGGTAATTCCTGCCAGTCGCCTCACTGGGGATTCGTCTTGCGCGGTCAGCTCACCACAACAGACGACCAAGGCATTCAGGAGACAGTTTACGCGAATGACCTCTTCTACTGGCCCCCGGGCCACAACGTCAGGGTTGATGCAGATGCAGAGATCGTGATGTTCAGTCCTCAGCATGAGCATAGCATCGTTATTGACCATATGATCGAAAAGACCAAGAGGTAA
>NZ_MIBT01000041.1:0-767 GCF_001829605.1 Sulfuricurvum sp. RIFCSPLOWO2_12_FULL_43_24
TATCGGGCTGTCAATCGGTGATTTGGCGAGCGGATATCTCTCTCAACAGATGCAAAGTCGTAAGAAAGCTTATACTATTTTTATGGTTCTCTCCGTGGCAAGCGTTCTCTATTATTTCACTCTATCGGGTGCAACAGCACTTTCATTTTATATAGCCGTATTTTTGTTGGGTGTATTCTGCGGTTATTGGGCGCTCTTTATCACGATGGCAGCGGAGCAGTTCGGAACTAATATCCGAGCTACCGTGGCAACAACGGTTCCCAATTTCGTACGCGGTTCGGTAGTTCCGATTACGTCGAGTTTTATGCTTTTAAAAGAGAGTATGGGGGTTCTGGGTTCAGCGGCAGTGGTGGGATCGGTTGTATTTACGATCGCTTTGGTCGCGCTCTATTTTACCCGCGAGACGTTTCATGAGGATTTGGACTACATCGAAGCATAAAAAACTTCCGTTCGTGGTGAGCGCAAGGAAACATCGCTTTGCGAGCGCTTCGCTTGTTTTGTCGAACCATGAACGGGAGAACCCTTCGACAGGCTCAGGGCGAACGGAATGCTAAAACTGAATCATCCCATCAACCGGAGATGAAGCAGTCGCATACGGACGTTTCGGGATACGTCCCGCTAAGTAACTTAACCGTCCCGCAATCACCGCATTTTTCATCGCTTCCGCCATTAGCATCGGATTTTGTGCTTGGGCAATCGCTGTGTTGGTCAATACCCCATCTGCTCCAAGTTCCATTGCTAACGCCGCATCACTGGCACATCCGATC
>NZ_MIBT01000041.1:777-24421 GCF_001829605.1 Sulfuricurvum sp. RIFCSPLOWO2_12_FULL_43_24
TCCCTGCATCAACGATAATCGGCACTTTGACCGCTTCACGCACAAACACAATGTTATAACGGTTTTGGACTCCGAGCCCTGAGCCGATCGGAGCGGCAAGCGGCATAATGGCGTGGGCACCTGCATCTTCGAGACGGCGTGCCATAATCGGATCATCGCTGGTATAGGCCATGATGGTAAAGCCGTCTTTGGCTAACACTTCACATGCTTTGATCGTCTCTAAGACATCCGGATAGAGCGTTTTTTGAGTGTCGCCGATTACTTCGAGTTTGATCAGATCGATTCCCGTCGCTTCACGGGTGAGGCGGAAAAGGGTGATCGCCTCTTCCGCTGTCGTACATCCTGCCGAATTGGGGAGGAATTTGACATTGGTCCCCGCAAAAGTATCACGGAGATTCGGCTCATTCGGGTTGGTGATATTAAGACGACGAACGGCTACGGTGATAAGTTCCGAGCCGCTTGCTAATGTAGCGGCTTTAGTCGTTTCAAACGAATCATATTTACCGCTTCCCACGATGAGGCGGCTACCGAGAGTATATTTTCCGATTTGTAATGTATGCATTGCTATCCTTTTCAATCAATCATGTAGAATTTTTAGTACGCTGAGAGGGAGTATCTCATGCTCAATCTGGCGAATTTTAGCCGAAAATTCTTCTAAAGTATCGGAGGAATTTTTAGTAAAACTTTTTTGCAAGATTATCTCACCGCCGTCGAGTTCATCGGTAACCCAATGAACACTCACTCCGCATATTTTCTCGTCACTTTCAAAACTCCGTTCAATGGCGCGTGAGCCTTTAAAGGCGGGCAGGAGTGAGGGGTGGAGATTGATAGAGCGAATATTGGAGGTAAATACGCTAGTGAGAATACGCATAAAGCCGCAAAGTACTACAAGATCAGGATCGTAATCACGGATCATCTCAACCAGTGCGGCATCGTAGGCTTCGCGGTTTTCATATTCCCGATGATCGCATACTTCGACGGGTATGCCGGCTGTACGTGCTTTGGCGATACCTCCAGCCTCTGAATTGTTCGTAATGGCACAGGTGATGATGGCATGCTTGTGGTGGATTTTTTCAATCAAGTTGGCGAGGTTGGTCCCCTCGCCGCTAAATAAGGCAACGATTTTTTTCATAAAACGGTAACTCTTTCTATAAGGTCAAATGGGGTGAGGGCATAGTTGTTTTTGTCAAAGCCGCGTGCAGCTAGAGTGTGAGCTAAAGAGCCTTGAAGGGCGGCATCTAACGGAGTATATTTTTGGGCCAACAAGGCTCCGATAAGACCGCTGAGGACATCACCGCTGCCCCCTTTGGCAAGTGCCACCGTTCCGAGGGGATTGATAAAAAATCGATCATTTTTTCCTATGATAACGTTGGCGCCTTTTAGCACCAATACGGTGTTCGGATAAGCGGCACAGAATTGTTCCACATAGGTAAATCGGTTGTTTTGCAATGTGGTAACATCGATATCGGCTATCCCGCAGAGGCGTAAAATTTGAGTGAACTCTTTGGGATGTGGGGTGAGGACGATACACTCACGCTTGAGTAGTTGAGGAAACATCGGATGGTAAAAAATATCGGCATCTAAAACGAGCGGGAGATTATTGTCGAGCAAACATGTCAGTTCATCATCGCAAAACTCTACCCCCAACCCCATCCCCAGAGCAATAGCTGTTGTCGAGGAAGGGAGCGAATGGCTTTGCATCAGTTCATACGGGATAGTGACGTTTTCGTTACTGATAAGGCTCACTAATCCGCTTCCGAAACGGATCGCAGCAGAACCGGCGATAACCGATGCTCCGATTTTCTCACCGCACACAACCGCTAAATGACCATAGCACCCTTTATTGGCGGAAGTGGACGTACGATGCGGTAGAGATAGATCGGATGGATCGAGTAATTGCCATGTTGTGGGTATCTCATACCGTGAACGTGAAATCCCCAGATTGGCGACACGGATTTCACCGACGTATTCTTTAGCCGCATCACTGAATAGGCTTCGTTTAAGGGCTCCCATAGTGATGGTAATATCGGCTTTGAATGTATGAGGATCGAGCGTACCGTCTGCATACAAACCGCTGGGGACATCACAGGCTATTTTAAATGCGGTGGAGTCATTGAGCATCGCTAGTATTTCTGCGGTTTCAGCGTTGATCGCTCTATTGAGGCCACTACCGAATAGGGCATCGACAATCACATCATAGTGGATTTCGCTTTGATAATGGAGTGAAACACGATAATCACCTTCGAGTTGTCGTGCGAGAATTCGCCCATCCGCTCCATTGTTTCCATTGCCGCACACAATCAAAATAGAAGAATTTGGTAAGAAATATTCACCAATGTAATTGGCTATAGATAAAGCGGCGTGCTCCATCATAACGGGTTCACTGAGGGCGAATTGTTCTACGGCTCGATGATCCAGAGTATTTACTTCTCGGTAAAGGTTTTGCATGGATAAAGTCCATTTCAGCTATAATTATATTTATGAACAACGATTATATCGCAATAGCCAAAAACACACTTGAAATTGAAGCACAGGCTCTTCGAGAGGGCTCAGAACGTCTGGGAGCGGAGATGATCCGTGCCGTAGAGATTATCCTCGCGTGCAAGGGTAAATTGGTCATTACGGGTGTGGGCAAATCAGGTTTAATCGGGGCTAAAATCGCCGCGACGTTTGCATCGACGGGAACGCCGAGTTTTTTCCTCCATCCGACCGAAGCGTTGCATGGCGATTTGGGGATGATCGGCAAAGAGGATGCGGTTCTCGCCATCAGTTACAGCGGTGAGAGCCCGGAACTCAGCTCCATTCTCCCTCATATCAAACGTTTTGATATTCCCCTCATCGGGATGACTCGCAATGCAGAGTCAACTCTTGGGCGTTACAGTGATGAGGTGATTAACATCAACGTCTCAGCCGAAGCGTGTCCGCTTGATATCGCTCCGACCAGTTCAACCACGTTGACGTTGGCGATGGGGGATGCATTGGCGGTATGCCTGATGAAGGCGCGCAATTTTCAAAAAGAGGATTTTGCTTCGTTTCACCCCGGCGGGGCATTGGGCAAACGGCTATTTGTAAAAGTAGCCGATTTGATGCGCACAGCCGATCTTCCGATCGTGGATGAAAATACACCGCTTAAAGAGGCGATTTTAAAACTCAGCGAAGGGCGTTTGGGGACAGTAATGTTGATTAATGCAGAGGGGAAACTCTCCGGTTTACTCAGTGACGGTGATATTCGTCGTGCCCTTCTGAAGGAGTCGTTTTCGCTCGATGCTATCGCAAAAGAGTATGCAACACTCAACCCACTTGTTATTAATGATGCAACGATGCTGGCCAGTGATGCTCTCGTATTGATCGAAGAGAAAAAAATTCAATTGTTAGTCGTCACGAACCGTGATGGCATAATCCAAGGTGCGTTGCACCTTCATACTCTCGTAGAAGCAGGTATCTCATGATGCGTTTAAACAAATATATCGCCCACTACTCGACCTATTCGCGTCGTGAAGCCGATCAGGCGATTCTTGATGGGTACGTTCGAATCGATGGTGAGGTTGAGATTAACCCCGCGACTCAGGTCGATGAGCGCAATGCCAATGTTATGATCAGCGGGAACAAGATCACCCCAAGTGATCAATTTACCGTTATCGTCTATAACAAACCGCGCGGTGAATTGGTAACCAAAAAAGATCCGCAAGGGCGTAAAACGATTTATGACTCATTAGCAAAACAATACCGCCACTATATCCCTGTCGGACGGCTCGACTTTGCCTCTGAGGGATTATTGCTTCTTACCGATGCGTCTCGTGTTGCAACGGCACTTATGACCTCCAAAATGGAGCGGGTTTATAAGATCAAGATCAAAGGGGCTGTGTCTGAAGGGATGAAAATCGCGATGGGCGAAGGGCTGGAGCTTGAAGATGCAAGTGCCGGAGCCCATGAGCATGCGGAGGCGGGGCCGATGAGTTTTGCCCCTTTTTATGCCTATCAAGTCCAAAAAGACCAAGGAGACTACTCGATTTTAAAAGTAGCCATTGGCGAGGGACAAAACCGGGAGCTTCGTCGTTTTTTCGCCCATTTCGGGGCTGAAATCGTCGATCTCAAACGGCTTAGTTTCGGCGGGATTGAACTTAATAATCTTCCAACGGGAAAAGTACGCTTTTTGGAGCGAAATGAGTATTCCAATTTACGTGAGTTTTTGGATGCTGTGGAAAAAGCGGAGAAACAAAAACAAAAGAGCGAGAAAAAAGCTCCAAGAGCTGAGGGAAAACCACAGTTTAAGCCGAAAAGTGCTCCAAAAGATAAACCTAAATCGAAATCAAAACCTTCCAATGAGCCATTCGGCACCAATAAATACAAACCTGATTCTAAATTCTCAAAAGGTGGTAAAAAATGAAAACACTCAAATTCCCAACCAGTCATAAAACACAGTTGATGGATATCAGCGCTGAAGTGAAAGAAGCTGTCATTAAATCAGGGATCAAATCAGGGATTTGTATTGTTTTTACTCCGCATACGACAGGGAGTGTCTTTTTGTTTGAAAATGCAGACCAAAATCTTCGCCGGGATTTATTGGCGGCTCTCTCCAAAGTTATTCCAAGTGATGTTCAATACGCCCATGTCGGTAGCAATGCGGCTGCTCATCTCAAATCGTCCCGTATGGGTGCATCGGTAAGTATTCCGGTTCATGAGGGTCGTCCGATGTTCGGAAAATGGCAAGGAGTTTTCTTCGGTGAATTTGACGGTCCTCGTCAAGAGCGTGAAGTCATTATCAAAGTCATCGCAGGTTAATCGTGGCGGACTTTACCTATCTGCTTCGTCCGAAAAAATTTGACGATGTGGTAGGTCAAAATCATCTGTGCTCTCCCGATTCTCCTCTGCGTTCACTCTGTGAGGGGGGTAATCTCACCCACTCTTTTTTTTACGGTCCCCCCGGTTGCGGTAAAACGACATTAGCCCGAATTATCGCCGAGGTTATGGGTCTCCCCTTTTATGAGTTTAATGCAACGTCACTCAAAATAGAAAACTTGCGAAAGATTTTTGATCAATACGAGGGTTCCCTCACTAAGCCTCTGATCTTTATCGATGAGGTGCATCGCCTTGCAAAGAATCAGCAGGAGGTGTTACTGCCAGTTATGGAAAAAAACAGTGTGTTAGTGATTGGCGCATCGACGGAAAATCCCTATTTTAGCCTGACTGCGGCGATGCGATCGCGTTCATTACTGTTTGAGCTTCATTCCATCGGTTTTGAAGCGTTAGAGGATTTGTTAGTCCGTACTTCCGTTGAAATGGATGAGGAGGCATGTGAATATTTGATCGCCAGTTCGGGGGGCGATGCTCGTGCGATGCTCAAACTCCTCGAAGTCTCCACCGCATTGAACAAACCGATTACCCTTCTTCTTCTCAAATCGCTCCGACCTGCTGCGCAAAGCTTGGGAAGTTCGGAAGCGGGGGTTCATTATGATCTCGCCTCTGCCCTCATCAAAAGTATCCGAGGCTCAGACCCCGATGCGGCGATCTATTATCTTGCTCGTTTGATTGAGGGGGGCGAACCGCCGGAATTTATCGCTCGTAGACTTGTAATTTTGGCGAGTGAAGATGTGGGGAATGCGAATCCTCAGGCTCTTAGTCTTTGCACCTCCGCTATGACGAGTGTCAAAATGATCGGCTACCCCGAATCGCGGATTATTCTCGCCCAAGCGGTTATCTATCTGTGCGCATCACCCAAATCCAACACGGCATACAATGCGATCAATGCCGCGCAAAGTGCCGTCAAAAACGGGGTTATCCTCGACATTCCAGAACATTTACGTCAACAGCACAAAGGGTATCTTTACCCGCACGACTTCGGGGGATGGGTCGATCAAAAGTATCTCTCTAAACCGCTCAAATTTGTTGAATTTAAAAACAGCGGTTATGAAGCGAAGATGGGGGAATGGATAGAGAAGGTGTGGAAAGATCGAAAAGAATAGATTAGACTTCTTGTATAACCCTTAATTAGGATATATGACACCGTTCGCCCTGAGCCTGTCGAAGGGTGTTTGGTTCATGGTTCGACATGCTCACCACGAACGGAAAAGTAGGTTATGCAAGAAGTCAATTAGTGCACCGATGATAACCGATACCCCATCCCATAAATACTCGTTAGCGCTTTTTCGGGGAGTTTTTTTCGTAAACGCATCATCATCCCCCGCAAATTATCCGAACTTACATCAATCGTATTGAGATAAAAATGATTCAGGATTTCATCGGTACTGCATACTTGTTCAAATTTTTTCGTTAAAAGCTCCATCAGCAGAATTTCGTATTTGGTTAATGCAATTGCAATATCACTTTCAAAAAGTATTTTTTTATCCTTATCCCAAAAAAGTTCATGCGAGAGATAGAGGGTATGTTCCGGTGCTATAGATGGGAGAGGGGAAGTATTGATTTTGGAGCACACTTTGTAAAGTGTATCAAACATTTGCGGATATTGAACCGGTTTGGTGATGAACTGAGCGATACCGAGATTAATAAGAGATAGGAGATAATCCGCCTCTGTGTGAGCGGATAAGATAATAATTGGCTGTTCCTCATGGATGGCACGAATCTCAGAGGTTAATTCCACCCCATTCAGCCGAGGCATCCGAATATCGGAGATGACGAGATCGTAGGTTTTTTGTTTTAAACGATAGTAATCGTTGTATTTCTCAAGAGCGTCAACTCCATCGATAGCAGTATCAACGCGGTAAAAATAATCTTCTAATACTCTGAGTATCCGAGTTCGAAAAGGCTCATTATCTTCGACAAAAAGGAGTGATAAACGCTTCGTCTGTTCCAGTATACGTTGTTCGTTATCAATCAATCATTTTGCCTCAACTTTTTCGCGATATCAATTATTATAACATAAAGGAAATACGTTTTAATTCCTAGATATTGTAGTACGTCGCCTCTTTATGATGGACGACGAGAGCCGTGGTACTTTGCTCAGGGTGAATTTGGAACGTCTCAGAGAGGGTAATGCCAAACTCTTCAGGGCGTAATAAATCGAAGATGATACGGCTCTGTTCCAAATCAGGACACGCCGGATACCCGAAGCTGTATCGTGCCCCCGCATAGCGGTTGAGACGGACATCACGGAGACTAAATCCTTCATCGTTGTGTGCAATATTGAGGTCAAGTCGGATTTGTTTGTGTGCCACTTCGGCTAAAGCTTCGGCAAGCTCTACCCCAAACCCGTGTACCAGGTTGTATTCGAGATATTCATTCGCGGCATACAGCTCTTTTTCGTACTCGCTGAATTTATCCCCTACGCTAACACACGTTAGCGGTAATACGTCATCGCGGGTATGGGTGAAAAAATCACTCAGTGCGCGATGGGGTGCTTTGCGCTGACGCGGAAACTCAAACACGTATTTGGCGTTCCCGATCACTTCGTCGAGGCTCTGGCGGTTCGCGTTTTCATCGATATTCCATCCGTAACTCTCATCAAAAATCAGAAGTTCCTGATCGCTGCTTCGGACGGGATAGTATCCGTAAATCACCGTCGGGTCAAATAGTCCCCGTTTGACAATCTCTCGTTTGATCCGCTCATAGGCCGGATAAACTTTGGTCTCGAGAAGTTTTTTATACTCATCCACCGGCATTCCGGCACGTTTGTATCCCCAATGCAATTTAAAGAGACTGCGGCGGTTGATCCATTCGCATACCATGTCAAAATCAAGCTGTTCTTTGCGTAATACCCGACGTCCCCAAAACGGAGGGGTTGGAATTTTTACCTCGCTTGGCATTTTCAACTCATGAAACGGTGGGATAACAACATCCACAACCTCTTTGGCGGCACGTTCAATCATGTCTCCGCCGAGGCGGGTGTCGAGCCCTATGCTTGGATCGGCATTGTATTTTTCAATTCGGCTCATGGCGATCACCCCGTCAAAGGCATCGCGGCAATAAAAGATCGCCCCGTTATAGATCGGGCGGCAGAAATCGTCCACGAAACTACGGGTGAGTGCCGCACCGCCGAGAAGTACCGGTGTGGTGATTCCCATACCGGACATTGTCTCTAAGTTGTCTCTCATCACTTGGGTCGATTTGACGAGCAGCCCGGACATCCCGATGGCGTGAATCTCTTGGGCTTTCATTACATCGAGATACTCTTCGAGTTCGGTTTTGATCCCGACATTGATCACCTTGAATCCGTTGTTGGAGAGGATGATATCGACGAGATTTTTCCCCACATCATGAACATCCCCTTTTACCGTCCCGATCACGAGGGTAGTATCGGTCTCTTTTTCCTGTTTGGAGAGGTAGGGGTTGAGATAATCAACGGTGGTTTTCATCGTCTCGGCACTTTGCAATACAAACGGAAGCTGCATTTTTCCCGATCCGAAAAGCTCTCCGACGATTTTCATCGCATCGATGAGGATTTCATTGACAATGGTGTCAGGATTGATCTGTGCCCGTGCCCGTTCAACAAGAGGAATCATCCGCTCTTTATCCCCGTCGATAAGGAGTTTGGCAATTTTTTCTTCATCGCTCAAGCTCTCGTATTCTTCGTCGTTTTTAGTGTTGTCGATGGTTTTATCACTGAAATGTTCGATAAATTTAAAGAGTGACTGATCATCTGGGCTAAAGAGCAACTCTTCACAGACGGCACGATCCTCTTCGGACATTTTGGCAAGCGGTACGATATGTTTGACGTTGATGATAACCGATGTCATACCCGCTTCAATACAGTGGTGTAAAAAGACACTGTTCAAAAAGACTCTGGCATTCATGCTGAGTCCAAAAGAGATGTTGGAGAGCCCCAGTGTTGAGCCGACGTTAGGATATTTCGTATGCAGTTGGCGGATAGCTTCTAAGGTTTGGATGGCGGCGTCACGGTACTCCACATCCCCGCTTCCCACGGTAAAGGTGAGCATGTCAAACATCAGATTGCGAGGATCGATATGGTGGCGGTTGACACACAGATCATAAATCCGATCCGCAATGCGCATTTTATCTTCGGTTGTTTTTGCCATTCCCTTTTCGTCAATGACAAGACATACGATGGCTGTTCCGAATTTTTTAGCCAGTGAACAGATAGCATCGAGACGCTCTTCACCGTCTTCGAGGTTGACGGAGTTGATAATCGGTTTGCCGCCGATGCATTTGAGTGCCTCTTCCATTGTGTTGACACGGGTCGCATCGGGCATAAGGGGGATGGAAATTTTTTGGTTGTAGAGTCTCATGACGTGCGCCATATCCACCGCACCATCACGCCCCGCAAACTCGACGTTGACATCGAGACAGTGGGCGCCATCTCGTACTTGTGCTTGACCGACGCTGAGTGTCCCCTCGTAATCGCTCGCGATGATCAGTTCACGAAACGCTTTCGATCCGGTCGAATTGGAGCGCTCTCCGATGAGTAGCGGAGCGGGTGTTTGGATCAGTTCGACGGTGTTAAACAACGATGCGATAGAGGGTGTCGTCTCTCCGCTTGGTTTTTTTGGGGTGATGGAAGAAACTTTATTCACCAGTGCACGGATATGCTGAGGGGTTGTTCCGCAGCATCCGCCGAGGAAACTGACGCCGTCATAGTTTAAAAAGTCACATTGCAGCTGAGCAAACTCATCGGGTCCCATCGGGTAGTACGAATAGCCGCCTCGGTTTTGAGGCAAGCCCGCATTGGCATGAACCGAGATCGGTTTTCCCCACACTTCACTGAGGGTTCTAACGTGTTTCCCGTATTGCTCCGGTCCGGTTCCGCAGTTGAATCCCAGACTGATGATATCGAAGGGCTCTAAAATCGTGGCGATGGTTGCCGCATCGGTACCGATGAGCATAGACCCTGCCAACTCGATCGTAACGGACACCATAATAGGAAGCTCAGAACCTCGTTCACGGTTAGCCGCTTCGCAGGCATGGAGTGCGGCTTTGATTTGGAGGGGGTCTTGGCAGGTTTCAAGGAGGAAAATATCGCATCCGCCGTCGATGAGTCCCAAACAACACTCTAGATACCCTGCGAGCATCTCATCGTAGTGAATGTGTCCGAGAGAGGGGAGCTTGGTTCCCGGTCCGATAGAACCCAAAACATAACGCCGGTGTTCAGGAGTGGAAAATTTATCACACTCTGCTTTACAGACTGCGGCTCCCGCTTTGGAGAGTTCATAGGCACGATGGCCGATCCCGTATTCGTCCAATACCCAGCTAAAGGAACCGAAAGTGTTGGTCGTGATGAGATCCGCACCGGAGACGAGGTAGGCGTGAAAAATATCGCTCATCACCTCTGGGCAGGTGACGTTGAGGAGCTCATTGCACCCCTCTAACCCCTCCCATGCACTCTCAGGTATCTTATCGGCACGCTCTTGAAGCTGGGTTCCCATAGCGCCATCGATTATAAGAGCTCGGCGAGAGATAGTTTCAAGAAGCGTTTGTTTGAGGGACATAACAGAGACCTTGCGCAATAAAAATAAAGTACGATTTTATCCAAGAGTAGCCTAAAGGGTTCTAAGTATGAAAATATAATTCTTTTGATACACTCTAATCTATGAAAAAGCTGTTTCTTTTATTACTCTTTTTAATGTCACTTGCATGGTCGAAAGAGTCCGTAACCCTTCAATTGCCGTGGCTCCATCAGTTTCAGTTTGCAGGGTATTACGTTGCCAAGCAAAAAGGGTATTACTCGGATTCAGGATTAGATGTTACGATTTTAGATGCACACAATAGACAAGACCCTTTTAAAGCCGTCATAAACGGGAAAGCTCAATACGGTGTCGGACGTTCTTCTTTGATTGTTGATTACATCAAAGGTGCTCCCCTTGTTCTCATGGCGGCAGTATTCCAATCCTCTCCAATGATGCTCCTTACCCGTAAGGATTTTAATATCCATAATGCCAAGGACCTAAAAAACAAACGGGTTATGTTGACCGGGGATACCATCGAGGGAGCCGAGCTGCAGGCGATGCTCCGAAGTGTCGGATTGCGTACCAGTGATTTGATACTGCAAAAACACTCGTATGATCCGATGTCATTGGCTAGAGGTGAAACCGATGCTATGGTCGCCTACCTCTCTAATGAACCTTATATTCTTCAAAAAGCAGGAATCGAAACACGTGCTATTCACCCTAAAGAGTACGGGTTCGATTTTTACAGTGATATCTTATTTACCACGACGGATGAAACCACTAAAAATCCTCAAAGAGCCGAAGCCTTTTACGATGCATCGATGCGGGGGTGGCTTTGGGCATTTGATCATATTGAAGAGACGGCTGAACTGATTTACCGTGATTACAACCCTCAGCATAAATCACTGGATGCACTGATCTACGAAGGCCGAATGTTAAAAGAATTTGCCTTCCGTCCCAATATTGCTTTTGGCTCCATCGATCCGGTGCGTCTGGAAATGATTGCCCAAGGGTATCGGCTAATGGGTGTCGTTCAATCGATCCCTTCGTTTGAACCTTTACGATATAAACACAGCGCATTGCAATTGAGTGAAAAAGAGAAAGGATGGTTGCGTGATCATCCGGTTATCCGAGTCGGAATCGATCAAAACTGGCCTCCTATCGAGTCAATCGATGAAAAAGGGAGACATTCGGGAGTCAGTGCATCGTATTTGAAGCTTCTCGAAAAGCGCTTAGGGGTCCATTTTGAGGTTGACTACAGCCGCCGCCATTGGAGTGATTCGATCCGATCGGTTCAAAACAAAGAGATTGATATGCTCTCGTGTGCGGCCATTACCGATAAACGGCGGGAGAATCTTCTTTTTAGCCGCCCTTATTTGAAACAATCGATTGTTATTGTTGCCCATTCGGATGTTGGATTTGTAAATGATTTAAATGATTTGGGCGGGAAAAAAGTAGCCGTTGTCCGCTCTTATGCGACGGAAGAATTTTTACGTGAACACTATCCCAAAATTATCCCGGTAGTTGCGGATACCTCGCTGGAAGCTCTCCAGAGCGTTGTTTCAGGCGAAGCATATGCCTGTATCGAAGGACTTGGGGTTGTGAGCCATTTGATAGAGAGGCATAATCTAAAACGTCTCAAGGTTGTCGGTGAAACGCCGTATCGGTATGAACTTGCATTTGCATTTCGTAACGATTGGGGGATGCTGGCTTCCATCTCAGATAAAGTTCTCGCTTCCATTACCCCCTCAGAATACGAAGAGATTCACGGACCTTGGCTTGTGATGGAACGTAATTATCCAATCAATTATCGTCTGGTTTGGGGTGTGGTTGGCTTTATGGGGATATTATTTATTTTAATCGCCTATAAAAATCGCCGCCTTGATGTCTTGGTACGTCAACGTACCGATGAACTTGAAACGTTTAATCAACGGCTTCAAGAAGAGATTGAAAAAGCGGTTGATAAAAATCGGAAACAGGAAAAATTGTTGATGCAGCAAGCCAAAATGGCGGAAATCGGTTCCATGCTCGAGTCGATTGCACATCAGTGGCGGCAACCGTTGAATATTTTGGGGCTTTCGATGACCCGTTTAAATTTGAGTTGTGCGATAGGGGGGAACAGTGAATCGACTAAAGTCATTGAGATTGCCGAAGCACAAATCGAATACATGTCTCAGACCATCGATGATTTCCGTAATTTTTTCAAACAAGACAAAAGCCAAATTTGGGTAAATATTGATATGTTGGCCAATGATGTTGAAGCCCTTTTGGGACCTTTGTTGATGCGTAAAAAAATCATCATTGAGCGAGATATCGATCCGATGATTGAAGTTTTGGTCTATCCGAATGAACTGAAACAAGTGGTCATTAATCTCGTCAATAATGCCCGTGAAGCGATTGAACAGCATCGCGGACGTGAGAGGGTTATTCGTATTCGCTGTCTTAATGATGAGCAATATTGTACGATCGCAATCGAAGATACCGGAGGAGGGATCCCTCCGGAGATCATCGATAAAATTTTTGACCCCTATTTTACGACTAAATTTGAATCCCAAGGGACGGGAATCGGTTTGTATATGGCCAAAATGATTATTGAAAAGCATTTTTTAGGAAAGCTCAGTGTTTACAATACCTCAAAAGGGGCTTGTTTCGAAATCCGGCTTAATCGTGCGGTAAAAGAGGGTTAAAACAGATTACCTCAAAGCAGTGTCTTCCCTCAACATAGCGATAATGAAGGGCAAAGTTATGGGCATCGAGAATCGATTTTACAAGGTAGAGCCCTAAGCCGAAACTTTGAGTATTTTCATGGTGATGAAAAAACGGTTCGCAGAGGGTTTGCAGTGTACACCCGCTCTCCCACGGTTCTCCTCTATTATAAAAGAGGATATTTTTCTCGTTTTGAACAATGGTAACTTTTCCATCCGAACTGTACTTAATCGCGTTATCGATTAGATTTTTAAAGACGGTTACCAACACCTCGCAATCGGCATAAATCGGTATTCCGCTCAATTGAAGATCGAGAATATCATCGCTTAAAAAAAGTAAGGTTTGTCCTTTTTCAATCAGGATTTTCGGATCACATTCTTGCAAATGAGGGGCGAGTGCTCCGGACGTGATCTGCTCTACTTTTACCAATTCCGCAATCAGATGCTCCATCCGTAAAAAAGCGCGTTCTAGAATAGACTTTTCTTCTTTGTTCTTGAGGAAAGGCAGCGCCAGCTTTCCAACGGTAATCGGCGTTTTCAGCTCATGCATGATGTTGCGTAAAAAGAGTCTGCGTGCTTCAAGGAGGGTTTGGTTTTTATCCATTGCGCTGTCGAGTGCACGAGAAACGAGAGAAATCTCGTCTTTTTTATCGCTTTTGATCGGGATATAAACCCCCTCTTTTCCATAATGAGTAATCGAATGAATCAGTGTTTTAAGGGGGAAAAGAGTTCGGATGATAAGCCAGTACAAAAGCAAAAGGGCCAGTGTCAGGGTGGCGAAAAGTGCTGCAGGCCAAAGGGATTGATGGGCCACATCGGTTTTGATGAGCAGCAGAGGCGGAGATGCTTTCGTGAGATAAACATAGAGATGATTCTCATCTTTTAAAATCCGTATTCGCCCCTCTTTAAGTGAGTCTTTGATCGCTTCAGGATAATTCTCAGGGACAGCAGAGAGGGCATTATCCAGTGTTTTAATAAGATCAGGATGAGGTTCGGTAACACTGTATCCTTGTTCTTGCAAAAAAGAGCGCCGTTCAGGGAGATCCAGGACAATACTTTTGCGTAAAACAAGAAGGAGATTTCCCGCTTCCAGCTCAAGCTTTTTGGTATGCTCTTGGGTGAGTTTTTGGTTTAAAAAATAAAATCCTATACCCATGGCAATGAGTGTGATGATAAAAAACAGAGTAATACGCAAAAAGATACTATGTCGCATCATTTAACCTGAAAATCGGTATCCGCTTCCGCGAATGGAGTGGATAAAGCGGGGATTTTTGGGATCTTTTTCAATCTTTTGACGTAAACGGCTGATGATAACATCGATAGTCCTCACCGAACTCTCCCATGAAATCGCTTCGGAATTGTTGGAGAGGAAATCACGACTGAGCGTTTGATTCGGGTGGAGGATAAAAAGAGACAAAAGCTCATATTCGGCCCGTGTCAGAGCGAGAGATAAGCCATTAAAGAGAATGCTCTGTTCTTGTTCATTCAGGAGAAAGAGCTTGTTTTTTTTCTCCAGCGTGGGACGGTAACGGCGGAGAACACTTTTGATCCGAGCAATCAATTCACGAGGTTCATAAGGTTTTGGGAGATAATCGTCTGCCCCGTACTCTAAAGAGAGCACTTTATCATTGATGTCGCTTCGTGCACTTGAGATCAGTATCGGGATGTCGGTTTTAAGACGGATTCTTTTACAGAGTTCCAGCCCATCCATCTGTGGTAGAGTCAAATCCAAGATGATAAGATCAAAATGCTCATTCTCAAGCAGCTCTAATCCGGCGGATGGTGTTGAGACGGCGTTGAGCGCTATTCCGTAGTTTTTGAGATAGTTAATCAACAGCGTTGTGATATCCGGGTCGTCTTCGACCATCAGGGCTTGAAGCATAGGAGTCCTCATTATGTATTCTGCTGAAAGTATGACGTAACGATGTTAACAAAAGGGAAAAGGGTAAAAAAGAGGATTAGAGGAAGTTGTTTGCTCTTAAGAGCAAAAAAGATTTTAGTCTACCATCCAGCTGGCACGTTTGGATTTACGTAATTTTTTGACCAACATTTTTTCTAACGGTGTCATTTTGTCCATTGGGTTCTCCTTTATTAAAGTTAAACGGAATCGTATCGGTATTTGATTACCGTACGATAACGTGTTTTGACGAAACAATGACATTATAAAGCCATTAAGTTATAAAATATTCAAATAATTGATTAAAAAATAATCAACTTAAAGTATCCACTCACTAAAGATTCTTCAAGCGCATAACAGCCTCGAAAACGGATAATTCTCCCGTATCCATGTGGGTAGCTTTAGTGCGTAACATCAGTTAAAAAAGGATAAATGAATGGAAAAAGCACTTTTAGGGGGCGGATGCTTTTGGTGCATCGAAGCAGTTTATAATCGTGTGAATGGAGTGCAAAGTGCCATTAGCGGCTATGCGGGCGGAGCACGAAGAGATCCGAGTTACGAGCAGGTATGCAGCGGAGCAACCGGACATGCGGAAGTAGTAGAGATAACCTATGATCCCGCACTTATAACCTATGAAGAGATACTTGATATTTTTTGGGCCATTCACAATCCGACAACATTGAATAGCCAAGGGGCTGATCGCGGAACACAATACCGTTCGGTAATTTACTATTATAATGACGTTCAAAAAGAAAAAGCGGTTGTATCGATTGCAAAAGCTCAAAAAGAATGGGAAGATCCGATCGTTACGGAACTCTCATCTGCGCCCGAGTTTTTCGCAGCAGAAGGGTATCATCAAAACTATTACACGGAACATCCGACGCAAGGGTATTGTTACGCAGTCATTGCGCCAAAGATTCAGAAATTTATGGTTAAATTTGGAGATAAGGTAAAAGGGTGAAACAAGAGAACTCAGCGTTAGCATAGACAAAGGGGGCATTGCTCCCTTTGACCTAATATGCCGGTTATTTGCAAAGTTCTACTTCGATACGGCGATTTTCAGCACGTCCTACTTTTGTTTTATTGGAAGCTACAGGCATTTTTTCACCCATTCCTTCTGATGTCAAACGAGAAGCATCAACACCCTCTTTAATCAGCATCGATTTAACGGTCTCTGCACGTTTTTCGGAGAGTTTTTGGTTATATTTGTCTGATGCAGTACTGTCAGTATGACCGACAATGTTTGCTTTATAGGCCGGGCTGTCTTTTAAGAAGCCAGCGAAGGTTGCAACTTTAACCGTACCTTCAGCATCGACCTTGTTTGAATCGCTTGCAAAGTTGAGGTGCAATGTCGCTTTAAGCGGGCAGCCCTCTGTATCAACTTTGAATCCGGCCGGAGTATTCGGGCATTTGTCATATGGATCAAAGACACCGTCTTTATCACTGTCGATCGGAGCCGCAACGGCTGCCGGTTTTGGTGCAGGGACAACTACGGGTTTCGGTTCAGGTTTTGGCTCCGGTTTTGGTTCCGGAGCAACAACGGCTGCAACAACCGGAGCTACAACCGCAGCAATAACCGGAGCCGCTTTTTCTTTTTCATCAAAACTGAATGTCAAACCGGCAAGCGCCGCTACATTATGAACTTCACCGCTGCTTGAATCAATAGCACCGCTGCGGTTTATTTTGTACATGTAAAGCCCTTCGAGTTTGAGAGCAATATGTTTGGTAATATCGGCTTTCAACCCAAGACCAGCGTCTAGGAGCATCCCATCAAAATCATTTTCATGGGTATTGGTATACCACTCATACCCTAAACCCGCTTTTGCAAACGGAGTAACAACTGTACCGGTTTCCATTTCGTAAACACCGTTAAACATGGTTGTCAAAACCCCTGTTTTCTCTGCTGTACCAGGGACACGATTGCGCCCGTAAAGAACAGATAGTTCAGGTTTAACGCTATCGTAAAGGTCGTTTGCTTGCATCTCCAAACCGTATACCATATGGTTTTCTACACCACCCATTGCACTAGGATTGGTTTCATCTGAAGTACTGTTCCAGAGGTAACCGACAACTGGCGTAACTTCATAATTAAAGTCACTTGCCCCGAGTAAAGTTGCAGCAAGAATTGCTGAAAACGCTAATTTTTTCATCGTCAAAATCTCCTTAAGTCAGATTGGAATGTTCAAAGTATAACACACAAATGTGATTGGAATGTTGTCTAAATGTAGTTAAACGTTTTTTTTAATGGTTTCAAATTCAGACTGCATAGCGTTTAACATCGAAAAAATTTCATGGTTTAAGTGTGCTTGCGCCGTATCGATTTTTTCAAGATGGGAACGTTTAAGGAGTTCAAGTTTCTCAAGTGTTGATTGAAAAAGTGCGTGGTCATCCGTCAGTAAAACAATATCTTCTTTGGGAGCCCATTTTCGTTTAACGCTTCCATCGTGTTTAAACTCAAAAATGATATTTTGACTTTTTTCAGAACTGAGATATCGTGGGACACTGTAGGCTAAATAATGCTTTTTTGGGTCACCATGGTGACGTTGTATAACATAGTACATCTAAGAATGATAACATAAATCGAATTTTATCCCTCTTTGTGATAGAGTATTTGCAATATATAATTTAGGAGTACGGATGGAACATTTTTATCAATTAGCGATAATCGGTGCAGGACCTGCCGGTATAGCAACGGCGATTGAGAGTTATGTATTAGGGATGCGCGATATTGTACTTCTTGAAAAAGATGAAAACCATAATGCAACAATTCGGAAGTTTTACAAAGATAATAAGCGGGTCGACAAGGATTGGAAAGGGCAAAAAGTTGAGCTGGACGGTACCCTCTATTTTATGGACGGTACAAAAGAGTCTACGTTAGATTTTTTTGATCAGTTATTGGATAATGAAGTGGTGGAACTCAAAACCCATACCGAAGTGCAAAAGATAATGAAAATAGAGGGTGGATTTGAAGTTTTTATCGCCGGAGGAAGTATCAAAGCCGCTTATGTGGTTGTAACAATCGGACGAATGGGCAAGCCGAATAAGCCCGATTATAAAATCCCCCCTTCGATTAAAAATCAGATTCATTTTACATTAGATGGATGTTCTCAGGGAGAAAAAGTGATGGTTGTCGGAGGCGGTGATTCGGCAATCGAATATGCCGTCGAGTTGTGCGATCGAAATGAAGTGAGTATTTGCTATCGTCGAGGAACGTTTCGCAGAGCGAATCCGACGAATCAGACGGATATTGAAAAAGCGGTTGCAAACGGCTCGGTTCGGCCTTTGCTTAATACAGAAATTATCGAGCTTGAGAGCGAGAGCGGAAAAGTCAAAGTACTGTTTAGTGATGGGTCATCGGAATTGTTTGACCGACTTGTGTATGCGATTGGCGGCACAACCCCGAGCGGTTTTTTGCAAAGCAGCGGTATTCGTGAAGAGGACGGGAAACCGGTCCATGATGAGAATTATCAGAGCAATGTGGAGGGATTATTCGTCGCAGGAGACATTACCCAAGAATCAGGCGGTTCGATCGCTCTTGGACTGAATCATGGTTTTGCGATAGCCAATTACATTCAATCGTTATAAATTAGCCTTTTAATATCGCTTCGCTTTACCCTCGCTCCCAAGCTCCTGCTTGGGAGTGTATATTTTAGTTGTATTATTTATTTACTGTATGCATTCCCAACGAGGATGTTGGGAACGAGGGGTCGGCGTTTCATTTAGATAGAATCGCTTCGCTTTGATGGCTTAATTCCCCATCAGCGGTGAATAGAGTGAGTTTTATCGTTGTATGGAGATATTCAGAAGTGACGAGGGGATCGAAATTTTCATCCTGAAAGGCGGCAACTTTGGCATTATGGATGATCTCTTCGAGCAGTGAGCGCCCCAGATTTTCTGTGCGTGCAGAACCGCGAAGTTTATTATCTAAATAGAGGGTGATTTCACACTCCATAGATTGAGAGAGTATGGGATATTCTTCGAGAAGTTTCGAACGCTCAATCGATGTTTCTGCTTGGAGCACCTCTTCGATAGAGGCTCTGGCGATGGTTAATAACAGCGATTGTGACATCTATTAACCCCCTCCTTAACTATCTTGATGATGTTATTATAACTTACTTATCCTCAGGTGAAGAAGCAATATCAAATCCAAGATTTTGGAGCATCATCAGATCCGTATGGGCTTCACGTCCGGCGGTCGTGAGATAATTTCCGATCACGATGCTGTTGGCTCCCGCTTCGAAAATCTCATGCTGACGCTCTTTGAAAGTAACCTCTCGCCCTCCGGCGATCATAATTCGATCCGCACGATCTAAAATTTTCCGTGAAAGAGAAATAAGCGCTAAGCATTCATCAATGGTGAGCGGATTGGGGTTTAGCGGCAATGCCGGATTGTGGTGGTAAAAGTTGAGTGGTACGGAAATGGGATTAAGCTCTTTAAGTGAATGGAGCATACTGAGGCGATCTTCGTGTGTCTCTCCCATCCCGAAGATTCCTCCGGTGATGAGCTTTAAACCTGAACGGTTGACGTTTTCACAGGTCTCATAACGTTCATCCCACGGGTGGGTCGTACACACCTGCGGATAAAAGCTTCGGCTCGTTTCGAGGTTATGGTTGTAGGCACTTACCCCTGAGGCCTTGAGTTCATTAAGCTGCTCCAGCGATGCCGTCCCGTTACAGGCGATAAGACGGAGACGGGGAACTTCACGTTTGAGTGTAGAAGCGACGTTACAGACAAATTCGAGGGTTTTGTCATCCAACCCTTTTTGGGCGGTAACGAGGCAAAATCCCAAAGCCCCCAAAGCTTCGAGACGGCGGGCTTCCTCCAAGATTTGATCCATAGGCTTTTGCTTGTACCGCTCGATATCCGCTTTGTATTTCACGCTTTGGGAACAGAATTTACAATCTTCGTTGCACGTACCGCTGTTAATATTGCAGATAGAACAGAGAAATATTTTTTTTGACATATTAAGATCTTTCAAAAGAGTAGTGGCGTTCATCAAATGTATCGTTTCCTACTGCGCGGGAATAGTGTGTCACATTAAAGGTCTCGTTGGTAATTTCAAGCATTGCACACGAAGAAAAAGGTTTGTCTCGTGCGCACGCTTCCCCCGGATTGAGAAAAAGGGTGCGATTTTTAAAATCGCACTCAAATACGTGCGTATGTCCGAAGAGGATCACTTCGGCATCGGCGTTCATGTAAAAAGGGAGATGCATCAGTTTAAAGTTAACCCCGCCGAGTTTAAAATAATGGGGTTCTTGGACGAGATTGTATTGGGTATGATATTCAATCAAATTTGCGTCATTATTACCATATACGGCAATATAACGTAAGCCGCTATTTTTAAGTTGATCAAGAATTTCAGGTTTGACAATATCTCCGGCATGGATCAAAAACTCGGCACCCTGCGCTTTGAGGTGGTCAATCGCACGTTGTGATCGACCTTTTTTAGAATGGGTATCAGAGAGTAGACCTATTTTCATAACGTTCGCCCTGAGCCTGTCGAAGGGTGTTGTGTCCATGGTTCGACAAGCTCACCACGAACGGAACCGACATTATTCATTCGTCTCTTCTCTGGGTGTGCGATCTTTACATTTGACACACTCATAGACTTCTTTGTTGCGGTAGGTGCGCGGTGCCAATGCTCCGCCGCATCCTTCGACTTCACACTTTTTGTCACTCGGCTCAAATTTTGAGATAAATTTACATTTTGGATAATGTTCGCATCCCCAAAATGCACCGCGTCGTGATTGTCTCCATAAAAGTTTTCCGCCGCATTCAGGACAAGGAACTTCGGAAAATTTCGTTTCTTGATTAAGTGTTTTCGTGTTTTTACATTTTGGATAGCCGCTGCACGCCAAAAATTTCCCGTTTCGGCCATTTTTGACCACCATAGCACTGCCGCATTTTTCACATACCTCTTCACTCACTTCATCCGGAGTTGTCGGGTTCTCTTTTTGGTTCTCTTCGGTTTGTTCGGTGTATTTGCACTTCGGAAATCCGCTGCAAGCGATAAACTCTCCAAAACGACCTGAACGAAGCAGGAGCTCGCTGCCGCATTGCGGACAGTTGCGTCCGAGTGGTTTCGCCATTTTTAGGCTGACGATATTCGTTTTCCCTGCTTCAATTTGCTCAAGAAACGGGTAATAAAAATCGAGCAAAATTTTGTGCCACGATTTACCACTTTCGCTGATCTCATCGAGGGTCTCTTCCATAGTTGCGGTAAAGCTGGCATCAACAATTTCATTAAAATGGGTCTCTAACATCTCCGTAACAGTGAAAGCAATCTCAGTCGGGAGAATGGCGCGCTTTTCGATTTCGATGTAATTACGTGCTTGGAGGGTACTGATGGTCGGAGCATACGTTGATGGACGACCGATCCCCTCACTTTCAAGTTTTTTGATCAAACTCGCTTCGGAGTATCGTGATGGCGGTTCGGTGAAATGTTGTTCGGTCGATATGCTTTGGATATCGATAGCATCACCGCTTGTGAGGGATGGAAGGAGTTTATCTTTGTCATCACTCCCCATTACACGGTAGAAACCGTCAAATAAGAGTTTACGTCCTGTTGCACGGAACTGTGCTTTAGGCGATTCAAACGTAATGCTTTGTTGCTCAAATCGTGCATCGTTCATCTGACAGGCGATAAAGCGGTTGTAGATAAGGCGATAGAGTTTGATCTCGTCAGGTTTCAAATACGTTGCTGCTACCTCAGGGGTAAAGGCAAGCATCGTCGGGCGAATCGCTTCATGCGCTTCTTGCGCCCCTTTCGATTTTTTTGTATAAACTTTTAGCTCTTTCGGGAGGTACTCTTTGCCGTAACGCTCTAAGATCAGTTCACGTGCCGCTTCAACCGCTTCCGTTGCGAGGTTGAGGGAGTCGGTACGCATATAGGTAATGACTCCCGATGTCCCCTCAGGAGTTTTAACCCCCTCATACAATGCTTGGGCAACCATCATCGTCTTCTTCGGAGAGAATCCGAGCTGTGAGCTGGCTGTTTGCTGCAGCGTCGAAGTCATAAATGGCGGAGGGGTAGAGGATTTACGCTCTTTGGTTTCAATTTCACCGACTTTAAACGGCTCTTTTTTCAAAGCTTCTACGATCCGAGCGGCTTCATCACCCGTTTTGATGGTGAGTTTATCGATTTTCTCATTTTCAAAATTGACGAGGGTCGCTTCGATATCTTTTTTGAACAAAGTGTCAATCGTCCAATACTCTTCAGGGATAAAGGCGCGAATTTCACGTTCACGATCGATGACGATTTTGAGGGTTGAGGATTGAACGCGCCCTGCAGATAACCCTTTTTGGATTTTAGAAGCGAGGAGCGGCGAGAGTTTATACCCTACGATACGATCGAGCAAACGGCGGGCTTGCTGTGCATTAACCCGATCCATATCGATGGTGCGTGGCGTTTCCAATGCATGGATAATAGCGTTTTTCGTAATCTCATGAAACACGATACGCGGCAGTGACTCGGGGTCTTTGTCGATGGCATGGGCGATATGCCATCCGATGGCTTCACCCTCGCGGTCTTCGTCGGTCGCGATGTAGATGGTATCGCTTTTTTTGGCTAACTCTTGGATTTGTTTAACGGTAGCGGTACTGTCTTCGCTGATACGATACTCGGCAACGATTTTCTCGTCATTGATTTTGATACCGAAGCGGTTTTTAGGGAGATCCCGGATATGCCCTTTGGAAGCGATTACCTCGTAATCTTTGGAGAGGAAGTTTTTAATGGTCTTGGCTTTGGCCGGAGACTCTACAATGATGAGTTTCAAAAAGTGAATCCTATATATATGGATGAGTTTCGAAAGTGTAACAAAAAAAATTGCAAAACCGTTAAAGTTTTTTGTTTATCACCCGATATAGTTGGTAGAAGCAAGGATGCTCAACTAACTAAAGAGCCAAAAGCGCTCTTACGATAAAGGATTTATCATGGGTTTCAGAATTAACACAAACATTGCGGCAATGAACGCACACACAAATGCGACGATGAACAATCGTAGCTTGGATAGTTCACTTAGTAAACTAAGTTCAGGTCTTCGTATTAACACGGCAGCAGATGATGCATCAGGTATGTCTATTGCGGATTCACTTCGTTCACAGGCTTCTGCTCTTGGACAAGCGATTGCAAATGCGAATGATGGTGTTTCAATGGCGCAAATCGCCGATAAAGCGATGGATGAGCAATTAAAAATTCTTGATACGATCAAAGTTAAAGCGACTCAAGCGGCGCAAGACGGACAATCAGCTGATTCACGTAAAGCACTGCAAGCAGACGTTAAACGTCTTGTAGAGTCATTGGATAACATTGCGGGTACAACTTCGTACAACGGTAAAGCGCTCCTTTCAGGACAATTTACGAATGCATCATTCCAAGTAGGTGCTTACAGTAACCAAACGGTTAGTATGTCTATCGGTGCTACCAGTTCAGATAAAATCGGACAAACACGTTTTGAGACCAGTGCTACCGGTACAACTCAGGGTGTTGCAACAGCAACTTATACCGACAATGAAGGCAATGCTACTGCACTTGAAGAAGTAGTTATCAGTACTTCAGCGGGGACCGGTATCGGTGCATTGGCAGAAGTTATCAACAAAAACAGTGATTTGACGGGCGTTAAAGCAAGCTGGAGCAACGTTATGACAGGTACCGCCGTTATTGCTTCGGGAACCGTTACCAACTTGA
>NZ_MIBT01000042.1:0-1968 GCF_001829605.1 Sulfuricurvum sp. RIFCSPLOWO2_12_FULL_43_24
TTGGCAAAAAATTTCTCTTTGAGCTCTTCGGCCGCATTTTTCAGAGCCAGCATCAGATCATTTTTATCGGATGATTTGAGAATCTCGCGAATACCGGCACCGTCGAGATCGACAATATCTTCGAAGGTAAACATCATCTCTTTGATCGATGAAGCCAGTTCTTGATCCAACTGCTCGATTTGTGACAAGGTCGCTTTAGAGACTTTCGTACCCAAACGGTTGAATACGTCGGCAACAGAACGCGGTCCGCCCACCTCGACTTTGTAGCTTGCCAATGATTCGAGTTTGGATTCTAAAACCGTACTGACCCGTTTGATAATCGCAGGGGTAATATCTCCCAGTTTTGCCATACGCATTGCCACTTCAGCGCGCAGTTCATCGGGGAAGATATAGAGTGTTTCAGCCGCAGCGGAAGGGTCCATATGGGCTAAGATCAATGCAACCGTCTGCGGATGTTCCGTTATAATAAAATCGGCCAGTTGCTGAGGCTTGATTTTGGCCAAAAAGGCAAAGTTTTGGCTACTCTGCATCGTTTTACTGAGACGTTCCAATACTTTTTTCGCTTCATCCGGCCCCAGCGCTTTGTACAAAATCTCCCGGGCGTATTCAAGACCGCCCGTGTTTAGGTATTGATTGGATTGGACAATCGCGTAAAACTCTTCTAAAACTGCCGCACCGATATTCTTTTCAATACTATTGTTATTAGCGATATGTTTGGAAATCTCAGTAATGGCTTGGATGCTCATTTTTGAGAAAAGGGCAGAGGTAACATCTTCACCCAATTGAACTAAAAGGATGGCAATCTTTTGGGTCATGCTCATTTCATCAAAATAAGCCTGCTGTGTCGGAGATAAGTTCATAATATCGCTTTAGTTTGATTCAATCTGTAATAGCTGATATTATAACTCATTGCTGTGGGTAAACGGGAAAAAAAATGTTTTTATTTTTTTTGTCGGGAGAGTTGATTGTATATTCCGGTTCCCACGATGAGCAACGTTACCCCAATTATGAGATAAAAAGCGTTAATGAGTTGACTGTAATCATCCAACACAATTTTAAATACGGCCATAAGAGATTCGATCGAGAGAGCAATAATGATGGAGGTCAAAAATTTACTGAGTGTTTTGTTCTGGAGGTCGTTGCCGTAATTGAAGGTTTTAAAGAGAACCTCGTTCTCAATCAGTGTTTTGGCCAAGTCGTAGATCGCAAGTCCGATCGTAATTGAAATGATCGATGTGAATATCTCATGCATAACAAGCTCTTTCGACATGGAAGAGGTCAGCATATTTAAAAAGATATAGGCTCCGTAAAAGATTAAAAAAACTGAGACAAGACCCAATAGTAATCCTCCGCATCCCATGACAAAGCGGTTGATTTTTTCAAAAGCACTGTTGTGTTCAATCAAACGAAGCTCTTCAAGCAGTTTGAGCATATCAAAATCAGCAACAATATAACGGTCATTTTCTTGTTTTACAGCGGTCAATGTCGGCAATCCCGTAACGTGATGAAGATAAGGATTGCTGATATGAATCGGTTCTTCTACAAAACTGACCCATTTGAAATAAAAAGATTTATCGGCACCGTTGCGATCCTCATCAATGTAGTTTCGGCCAAAATCGGGTGAGGATTGGGTAAAGGTATTATCGACGGAATAGATAACTTCAGATGATCGTTCACTTTCGAAAAATCGCCGCATATCTTTAGCGTCATTTGTGGGAGGATGGAAATTTGCTATTGCGGTACGAAGATAAAATTGAACACTGTTTTTGTGTTCGGTATAGATACTGATGATCCGTTTCATGAAAACTCTCCTTCACTGAATTTTCAATCTATGTTGTATCACCTATAGCATTAAGAGCCGTATGCAATATGAAGGTATATATGAAAGTTAAGGATATGTTTGTGAATTGAGGGTTGAATAAATGTTAGGAAGAAGATTTAAATGTGATGGCGGGCCACCAAGGATTT